>CANNCS010000019.1 GCA_947503115.1 uncultured Marivita sp. | reverse complement strand
TCCGTGTTCAGAATCCATCTCGCCGGTCGGCACCACCCCTAAAATTGGCGAAATGCGCCCTGTGTCGTGTAGTGTGGCCTCGGTTTATATTTTTCAGGTAAGCTACCGGAATCCAGTCAGTTTGGCCAGTACTAGGGCTGGTACCTATGACCGAACGACGCGCAACTGTTGCGCCTCGGTCTCTCGTGCATCCAACCTGAAATCATAGGGATCGTTGGGGGACAGCATTCGGTCAACAACCTGTCGCAACATCTGAGATCGCCCCTTGATGGAATAATACCCACCGGGAACTTGGCTCGTTTCAAGAAGGAATTGCCGATAAATCGCATAAGAATTGGGATCAGGGGGCATCGGATCAGCAAAAAAATCTGGCAAGGATTGATGCGATGCCAACCCCGGCTTGTCATAGACACTGGTACCAAAGCTGCGCACCGGAAGCCCGCGCCACAAGGCTTGATGTGCCGACGTCGAATTCACTGTCACTGCCGATCGCGCGGCTTGTAACAGAAAGGCGAGCTTACCGCCGCGAACGTAATGTACGCGATCTGGCACACCATGCACGCGCGCGCTCTCGAGGATCGTCCGTTCCAGTGGTGCGCGCCCATCCTCGAGGGGGTGTGCCTTGAAAACCAACCTGTGATGCGACGGTGCGCCTTCGGCAAAACCTTTGATGACCATGTCGACAAATTCGGTTTGCGATGCAAAATTCGAGAAGGCCCGAAAGCTGGCATCATGTTCCAACTGTAAGAGAACGACATGATACGGTCGGCCGCCTGTCCTGATACGCCGCGTGGTCACCCAGCGCTCGACGATGTGACGGGGTCGCCGCAAGAGGCGCAGGATCTGAAGTCTGAATTCCTCGGCGACGGTCTGGTCGCGATGTGGCTTGTAGTGCGGAAACCGTTGGTTCCGGAACATAACGTGCCAATGGTAAAGCGCCCCATGTATCATGTGCATCCGCAGATCGCCCCAGCGATCAGGCGGCAAAGCCGGCACATCCGCTGTTCGTCTAAGCGCTTTCTGCATCTGCTCGAGCGTGATCTGCATCAGCTTTGAATTGCCGTTCGATCCGTCGCGTTCATACGTGGCCCAATAGGGGCGCAGGTAGCCTTCTTCGAACACATGCACGGTCAGTCCAGCGGCGTCCGCGATTTTGATCGCTTCAGCATGATGGCGACGCACGTCTCCGTAAAGCACAAGATCCGTAGCTTTGGTGGTGTCGATCAAGTTGGCACATGTGTTGGGCCATTCCGACAGGTGGCCCTGGTACTCCAGCAAGGACTGTCTGTCCTTCCAACGCGAGCTGTCGCCAGCGTTGAACGCCACGCGAAAGCACCTGGCCCCGGTTTCCCGCAACCTTTCCGCCAATTCGCTAAAGAAGGGGCCGTGCGGCCCTTGCAGAAACAGAAAGACGCGCTGCGGTGATCTCATGGGCTTGCCCGTTGTGTTTGTCATGTCGGCGCAGTATCCCTCGGACTGCCTGAAGACTACCACAACGGGCGGCATTCTGAGAATCAAAATCCGCCGGATTATGTGCGGGTGACGGCAGCGAGGGCGAGATCATGTTCACTGGCATCGTGACCGATATGGGAAACATCCGCAGCCTTGAACGGCGCGGCGATCTACGGGCCCGGATCGGGACCAGCTATGACACGCAGGGCATCGACATCGGTGCCTCTATCGCGTGCAGCGGCGTCTGCCTGACCGTGGTGCAGCTTGGCCCGGATTGGTTCGATGTCGAAATCAGCGCAGAAACGCTGGACAAGACCAATATCGGCAAGTGGGTCGAGGGGCAGACGATCAATCTGGAACGCGCTCTCAAGGTCGGGGATGAATTGGGCGGGCATATCGTGTCTGGCCATGTTGATGGTCTGGCCGAGATTGTCGACATGCGCCCCGAAGGTGACAGCGTGCGCTATACGTTCGAAGCGCCTCGCAATCTAGCACGGTTTATTGCGCCCAAGGGGTCGGTTGCGCTGAATGGCACGTCCTTGACGGTAAACGAGGTCGATGACACGCGGTTCGGTGTGAACATCATTCCTCACACGCAAGAGGTTACGACCTGGGGCGCCTCCAAGGTCGGCGACAAAGTGAACCTCGAGATCGATACGTTGGCGCGGTATGTTGCGCGTTTGGCCGAGATGCAGGGATGACAAGCGGGTTCAGTCTACGGAAGCACGTCCCTCGGTCATCGCGGCGACGGCTCTCCGCCCAAGAAACCATGTGACCAGCACACCGCCCCCATAGGCGGTGATAAGAAACAGGAACGGTCCAAGCAATGGCGCCCCTTGATACAGCGCGATCAAGAGTGGTGTGCCACTAAGATTGCCTAGGTTTCCCATCTGCGCCAGCGCCCCGTTCGCAAGGGCCCGCGACGGCGCATCGGCGTTGATCTGGGGCACGATGGCAAAGCCTGCGCTTTGTACCAAGGCCATGCTCGCAAAGAGCGCTAGTAACGTCACCGTCGTAAAGCCCACCAGCAGGATCGTCACAGAAACACCTGCGCACAGGACGAAGCCCAGTGTCACAATAGGTTGCGCCGGGTGGCGCGACAGGAGTGCGACCCCAACTGTTAGCGCGATTGCGATGGACACCAAGGGCGCGATGGCAGTCAGCCACGTTGGCGCCGTACCTCCGGTCAGCAGCGGCAAAGCGGTCAGAACAGACACGAAGGTTAGAGTATAGCACAACCATGCCAAGGCGGGGGTGGCAATGCCGGGTGTCGCGTAGGCGGTCAAATGGCGGTGAAGTACGGATATTTGCGCGGCTGGTGCGGGCGGTATCACAGGATGCGGCAATACCAGTAGAATTGCGGCGCAGGCGACAGCCATCCAGACACCGTGCGCCCCAATCAGCAGCGACAACCCACCTTGAGCAATCACCCAAGGTGCGATGATCGCTGTAAGTGCAAAGGCGACCCCGAAGAACGTGCTCCAAAGCGTCAACGCAGCTGGGCGAAACCGGTCAGGAACGGCTTCGGCGATCAGGGTCGGCGCCGCAACCACGATCAAAAGGTGCGACGTGCCTTCCAGCACGCGACTCAGCATCAGCACTGGCAAGGAGGGCAGTGTGGCTTGCCATAGCGACATGACTGCTCCCAAGGCCAAAGCTGCTACCAATGCTCGGCGCGCCCCAATACGCGACACGACGATCCCGGCGACCAGCCCCAGAATCAGCCCGACAAGGCTGATCAGCGATACCGCAAGCCCAAGGATCGCTTCGCTCTTGCCGGAATAAACCTGTGTCAGGGTGACAAAGCTTACCGCCAGTTTGGAAAACTGCCCAGCCGCGCCCAGCCCCGCCAGATACAGCGTCAGCGTCAACAAAAGTGGATGAGGGGTGCGCATTCCGGGGCCTTTCAGAATTCAGCGCACCATCTGCCATGCCGATCCGGCCCGCAATGCGCGTTCGACGTTTTTCTTTGCCGATGGGCGGCATATGTAAAGAGGATGACCGCGTTGCCCGCCTCCCTTCAATCCTGGTTTGACTCGCGTGGATGGGCGATCCATCCGCACCAGAAACAGATGTTGGATCGTGCCGCCGATCCCTGCTTGTTGCTCATTGCGCCCACGGGGGGCGGCAAAACGCTGGCCGGGTTCCTGCCGACGCTGGTGGACTTGGTCGACGCGCCCCGCGACGGACTCCACACGCTCTATGTCAGCCCGCTCAAGGCGCTGGCCGCTGACATCAAGCGCAACCTGCGCACCCCCATTGAAGAGGCCGGTCTGCCGATCCGGGTCGAGGACAGAACCGGCGACACCTCGGCACACATCAAGAAACGCCAACGCGCCGACCCGCCACACATCCTTCTGACCACGCCAGAGTCGCTGGCTTTGCTTACCAGCTACGAAGACGCGCCGCGCATGTTCAAAGGGGTGCAACGCGTTGTGGTGGACGAAATCCACGCGTTGTCCGAAAGCAAGCGCGGTGATCAGTTGATGTTGGCGCTGGCACGGCTTCAGGCGATGCGCCCCGATCTGCGCCGTGTTGGGTTATCCGCCACCGTTGACGATCCCGCCGCCATCGCGCGACTTCTGGCGCGGAACCCTGACCCTTGCGAGATCATCCTCGCCGATCCGGGGCCCGAGCCGGATATCTCCATGCTGGTGACCGCCGAAGCCCCGCCTTGGTCTGGAGGTGGCGCGAAATACAGCATCCCCGCGGTGCTGGAGCAGGTCAAACAGCACAAGACGACATTGATCTTCCACAACACTCGCGCTCAGGCCGAGATCTTTTTCCACAATCTTTGGCTCGCCAACGAAGACGCCTTGCCCATCGGAATTCATCACGGATCGCTTGATCGGCAACAGCGCGAAAAGGTCGAAGCGGCGATGGTGCGCGGTGACTTGCGGGCGATTGTCTGCACTGGAAGTTTGGATCTTGGTATCGACTGGGGTGATGTGGATCTGGTAATTCAGATTGGCGCACCGAAAAACGTCAAACGTCTGGTGCAGCGGATCGGCCGTGCAAACCACCGCTACAACGCCCCATCAAAGGCGCTTCTGGTGCCTGCCAATCGGTTCGAAGTGGTCGAATGCGTGGCCGCACTCGAGGCGGTCAAAGCGCATGATCTGGACGGCGAATGGCGCGGGCGTGGGCCACGTGACGTGCTGTGCCAACATATCCTGATCGCCGCTTGTTCCGGTCCAATTGATGCCGATGCGCTTTATGCCGAAATGACGGCTGCCGGGGCTTATGCGGATTTGAGCCGCGATGAGTTTGACGCTTGCCTGAACTTCTGCGCCACCGGGGGCTATGCCTTACGCGCGTATGATCAATGGCAGCGGCTCAAGCGATTGCCGGACGGGCGCTGGCAGCTGCGCGATCCGCGGTCTGCTGCGCGTTTCCGCCAGAACATCGGGACGATTCAGGATACAGATACGCTCAAGGTCAAATGGCGGGGCCGGGGTGGTGCGCCACTGGGCGAGATCGAAGAGGGGTTCGCCGCGACCCTGACCCGTGGCGATACCTTCCTGATCGGCGGCCAGATCGTGCGCTACGAGGGCCTGCGGGAACTAACGGTCGAAGTCACCCGCGACCCCGGACGCAAACCCAAGATCGCCACGTTCATGGGCACCAAATTCGCAACGTCGACTCAATTGTCGAACCGCATCTTGGGGATGTTCCAACAGGGCGATTGGCCCGACTTGCCGCGCCACACGCGCGACTGGTTGCAGATGCAACGCCGTGTCAGTCGCCTACCCGAACCGGGGCGTCTTCTAATTGAAAGTTTTCCGCATGACGGACGCGAGCAACTGGTCGCCTATGGCTTTGCCGGGCGCAACGCGATGCAGACACTTGGGCTTTTGTTGACCAAGAGGATGGAGGAAGAAGGCCTTGCCCCGATGGGGTTCGTTGCCACCGACTACGCCGTGTTGATCTGGGGGCTGGACGCCGTAATCGACCCCGCGCCGCTGTTCGATTTGGGGGCTTTGGAGGCAGGTCTTGAAGGGTGGCTTGCAGGAAACGCGGTGATGAAGCGCACCTTCCGCGCCTCGGCTACCATCGCTGGTCTCATCGAACGCAATCTTGGTGGCCAGCGTAAGACCGGCCGTCAGGCCACGATGTCGTCGGATATCCTTTATGACACGTTGCTGAAATACGACCCCGACCACCTATTGATGCAGATCACCCGCGAAGAGGCGATGCGTGGATTGGTGGATTTTGCCCGCATCCGCGAGATGGCAGAACGGGTGGGCGACCGCATTGATCTGCTGCGGTTGGATCGGGTCACGCCACTGGCGGCCCCGCTGTTCCTTGAACCCGGGCGCGTGCCCGTGCGCGGGATGGCGGACGAGCGGCTGTTGGAGGAAGAGGTAACACGATTGATGGAGGCCAGCGGCCTTACTCAGGTCGAGACCCCGCCGAGTAAACCGAAATGGCGTGTGCCGTATTGAGATCGGTGCGCGCAGGCACGGCACCCCGCGTAGGGCGCGTGCTTGCGCGCACCAGACCTTAGTTCACGTCCCGGTACGAGATTTCCTTGATGTCCTTGCCGGTTTTGCCGCGCCGTACCATCAACCGGTTGAGTGCGTGGATATAGGCCTTGGCCGAGGCCACCACCGTATCGGTATCCGCCGATTGCCCGGTGGCGATCATTCCGTCCTCTTCCAGGCGCACGCTCACCGTGGCCTGCGCGTCGGTGCCTTCGGTCACCGCGTGCACTTGGTACAGCTGCAAGCGTGCCTTGTTCGGGTGCAACATGCGGATCGCCTTGAACGTCGCATCCACCGGACCATCGCCTTCGCTGACCGCCGACTTATCTTCGCCGAGGATTTCCATTTCAAGGGTTGCTTCGGCCGGGCCACCGGTGCCGCAGACCACCTTGAGGTTCACAAGCTGGAGCGCGTCATCACCTTCAGTGGTCGCAGTAACCAAGGCGAGGATGTCGTCGTCGAACACCTCTTTCTTGCGGTCTGCAAGATCCTTGAAGCGGACGAAAATGTCCTTGAGCTGGTTATCGCCCACATCGACGCCCAATTCTTTGAGCTTGGCACGCAATGCAGCACGGCCCGAATGTTTGCCCAAGGGCAGGGACGTGCCTGCAATGCCAACATCCTCAGGACGCATGATTTCGAACGTTTCGGCGTTCTTGAGCATGCCGTCCTGATGAATACCCGACTCGTGTGCAAAGGCGTTCTTGCCAACAATCGCTTTGTTGAACTGCACCGGGAAACCCGACACGGTCGCCACACGGCGCGAGATGTGCATGATTTTTTTGGTGTCGATGCCTGTGGTGTAGGGCATGATATCGCCCCGCACCTTGAGCGCCATCACCACCTCTTCCAACGCGGTGTTTCCCGCGCGTTCACCCAGCCCATTGATCGTACATTCGATCTGCCGTGCGCCGCCCTGAACAGCGGCCAAAGCGTTTGCCGTCGCCATGCCAAGGTCGTTGTGACAGTGGGTGGCAAACACCACCTCATCTGCACCCGGTACGGTTTCGATCAAGCGACGGATCAGATCTGCGCTTTCTACCGGAGCCGTGTATCCAACCGTGTCGGGGATGTTGATCGTTGACGCACCGGACTTGATGGCGATCTCGACCACGCGGCAAAGGTAATCCCATTCCGTGCGTGTCGCATCCATCGGCGACCATTGTACATTGTCACAGAGGTTGCGCGCGTGCGTCACAGTCTGTTCGATCCGCTCGGCCATCTCGTCTTGCGTGAGGTTAGGGATCGCACGGTGCAGCGGTGATGTGCCGATAAACGTGTGGATGCGCGGCTTTCCAGCGTTGCGCACTGCTTCCCAACAGCGGTCAATGTCTGGAAGTTGTGCGCGGGCCAACCCGCAAACCACGGAATTCTTGGAGCGCTGCGCGATCTCACTCACCGCGCGGAAATCACCCTCGGAGGCGATCGGGAACCCGGCCTCGATGATATCGACGCCCATGTCGTCCAAAAGTTCGGCAATCTCGAGCTTTTCGTCATGGGTCATAGTGGCCCCTGGCGATTGCTCACCGTCGCGCAAAGTAGTGTCGAAGATGACCACGCGGTCTTTGTCAGTCTGTGTCATTGCTTTGATCTTTCTGTCTTGTCCAAACCCGTCGGCGCGTAACGGTCATCCTCTGAGCGGTCGCGCCGGGCAGGCCGCGCTCAGAGGCGGATTAGGAGAAGACGGGTGGCCAGCGCAAGAGGCGCGCAGGAGCGCGTGCAAATTGCGATATGGGCCAAACGTGTCATGTGCGCGACTATACGCGGCGAAATCCAAATGAAAAGTCCGATTTGTGCTTTTCTGAAACCATGTGTTTACGACTGTTGTCGTCCGGTGTGTTGTTCCAGAACTGACGCATAGGTTTCCAGCGCATGTGTCCAAATGGCCCGCCCCGAGTCCGAGTCTGGGGCAAGAAGCTCTGTTCCGTGATACGCGCCTTTGAACACGCGCAGGTCTGAAGTGACGCCATCTTCCGCAAGCTGGTCGAAGAAGCGCACATTCTGCTTCAGAAAAAGATCATGGTCCCCGACAAAGCCGTAGGTGGGGGGAAGACCCTTCAAACTGGGCGCACGGGTCGGAACCGCATAGTATGGTGGCGGATTGGAGACCCCGCGAAGATACCAGGCCCATGCAAGGCTGTTCTTTTCGACGCTCCAACTCAAAGTGTGCGGGTCGCAGGATGCGTCGTCTTTGGACGTTGGGGACAACATGGCATAATTGGCAAATTGCGCCGCAACCGCCACAGATCTCCGGTCACGGGCCAAAAGCGATAGCGCTGCGGTCAACCCTCCGCCGGCACTTTCTCCCATGACGAAGATCTGGTCATCGCGTCCTTGAAGCGCTTTGGCTTGGCTGTACATCCAGACAAGTGTTGTGTGTGCATCCTCCAACGCAGCCGGATAGGGCGCCTTAAGCGCTAATCTATAGGCCGGTGCGACAAAGATAGCGGGACGCGCATCGATGTATCGCGCCATCAAATCAAGGTCTTGCCACGGCGACCCGATTGCAAACCCGCCACCATGCAGATGCAGCACCATCGGAAGCGAGCCCGCAGAGTGTTTGGGCCGACGCACCAGAACCCTGAGGGGCGCGTTTGGAAGCGTCACGATTTGCAGGTCGATCCCTTTGGGGCGTGACCAACGCTGCAAGTACGATAGGGAGTGTAGGATGCCAAATCCAAGCCGGTTGTCAGGGAGTTTGGTGAAGAACCGATAGGCTGATGTTTTTGCGGTTGGGTCGATCGCAGTTCTTACATCAGCCATGCAAAAGCCCGCCGCAAAAACGCGTTGGCGTCATCGGTAACGGGTGTGCCATGTGCCATCACGACCTGCTTGATCGGCCATTCCAGAACCTGCTCCAGCGCCGATTTTGCCGCTGAACGGTCCGCAATAGCCATTCGGAACTTTCGTGGCACTGAAGGTTCCGGCGCTGTCATCAAATCCATCCGCGCAATCAGCGCGCGCCATCCTGAATACCAATTGGGTGGCATCTGTTGCAAAAGGTCCGTGAATAAGACTGTGCCACTTGGACGATGAAACAAAACGACCTCTGACGTGATGCGCGTGTCGATGATGACATGCGCAATGTCCTCTGGCCAAATCGAGGTGGACGTCGTGTCAATCGTCACATCAAAGCGCAGATCGTTGCGTTTGGCAGCAAGGCCCGGCGCACCGATCACCTTGGCCTTTGGATCCGCGCGTATCCAATCGTTCAGATAGACGTGATGCAGAGAATTCGGCGCGATCAACGCCTCCACAGCGCCAATCTGTGTAATCTTGGCCAAAAGCTCATCAGACAATGCAATCGGTGACCAGATGAGCAGGCCGCCAGTGGCACGCCTCATGATCGCCATTCGGGTCGGGTAGTGGAAGCCAAGTGCGGCAACTATGGGCGCGCCATCAACCAGCCAAAGCCCTGAACCAAACGGTTCGACCATCGTACACACCCCCACAAATCAACTCATGAGTGTGGTAGAGACAGGAGCTGTTGCTCGCAAGAGCTCCTGTCGTGCGTGTCGTAAATCGTGCTTCTTGATCAGAGGTCGGGATAGATCGGGAAGCGAGCGCACATTTCGGCCACTTCAGCGCGGACTTTGTCCTCGACGGCACTGTTGCCGTCTTCGCCATTGGCGGCAAGGCCATCGACCACTTCAATGATCCAGTCCGCGATCTGGCGGAACTCGGCCTCGCCAAAACCACGTGTCGTGCCTGCGGGCGATCCAAGACGGATACCGGATGTGATTGTCGGCTTCTCCGGGTCGAACGGCACGCCATTTTTGTTGCAGGTGATGTGCGCGCGGCCCAGTGCTTTTTCTGTCGCGTTGCCTTTCACGCCCTTGGGGCGCAGGTCAACCAGCACGACATGGGTGTCTGTGCCGTGGGTCACGGTGTCCAGACCACCCTTGATCAACTGATCCGAAAGCGCTTGCGCGTTGCGGATGACGTTCTGCTGGTAGGTCTTAAACTCGGGGCGCAGTGCCTCGCCAAAGGCAACAGCCTTCGCCGCGATCACATGCATCAGCGGACCGCCCTGAATGCCCGGGAAAATGGCCGAGTTGAACTTCTTGGCCAACGCCTCGTCGTTGGTCAGGATCATGCCGCCACGCGGACCGCGAAGGGTTTTGTGTGTGGTGGTGGTGGCGACATGCGCATGTGGGAACGGGCTGGGATGTTCACCTGCCGCAACCAGTCCGGCAAAGTGTGCCATGTCGACATGCAGATAAGCGCCAACCGAGTCCGCGATTTCGCGCATTTTGGCAAAGTCGATCTGGCGCGGAATGGCCGAACCACCGGCGATGATCAGCTTGGGTTTGTGCTCATTCGCCAGTTCCTGAACCTGATCGTAGTCCAGCATGTTGTCCTGCTGGCGCACACCGTACTGGATGGCGTTGAACCATTTGCCAGACTGGTTCGGCTTGGCACCGTGGGTCAGGTGACCACCGGCATCAAGGCTCATGCCAAGGATCGTGTCACCCGGCTGAAGAAGCGCTGTGAAAACACCTTGGTTGGCCTGCGAGCCCGAGTTCGGCTGCACATTGGTAAAGCCACAATCGAACAGCTGACATGCGCGCTCAATGGCAAGGTTCTCGGCCACGTCAACGAACTGGCATCCGCCATAGTAGCGACGGCCCGGATAGCCTTCGGCGTATTTGTTCGTCATCACCGAGCCTTGCGCTTCCATCACGGCGCGGCTGACGATGTTTTCAGAGGCAATCAGCTCGATCTCGTCGCGCTGGCGGCCCAGCTCATCGGTGATCGATTGAAACAGGTCAGGATCACTGTCGGCCAATGTTTTCGAGAAGAAACCGGTGTCACGGTGCGGGGCGTTCATGGGCAGGGCCTCCTTGAAGCGGGTCAATCTTGGACGGTTACGTATAGGAGTCTCGCCAAAAGGCAAAGGTTGGAAAGCGACCACAAGACACAAAGCTGCGCCATGTCTGGCGTATAGTAGGTGTTTGTGCTTGTTTCGGAACGGCACGACACCGATAGGAACCTGAACTTATGTCTCTGCGCATCGCCTTCGCAGCCAGCTCTGCTCCGATTGCCCAATCGGCCAAGGCGGGGCTAACCCGCCGCTATGGTGACCACAACGAAGACGGAGCGGATGTGATCGTGGCGCTGGGCGGCGACGGGTTCATGTTGGCGACCCTGCACCGAACCCAGGATTTGCCCGCCCCGGTCTACGGGATGAATCGCGGCACCGTCGGGTTCTTGATGAACGAATACTCTGAACATGATCTCGAAACGCGACTGCAGCAGGCGCAGGAAGAGGTGATCAACCCGCTGTCGATGCTGGCCACACGACAGGACGGCAGCACACAACGCGCGCTTGCGATCAACGAAGTGTCGTTGCTTCGGGCCGGGCCTCAGGCGGCGCGGCTGCGGATCAGCGTCGATGGCAAGGTTCGCATGTCCGAACTGGTTTGCGATGGCGCATTGGTCGCGACACCTGCCGGATCGACCGCTTACAACTACTCGGCTCACGGGCCGATCCTGCCGATTGGCTCTGACGTACTGGCGCTCACCGCGATGGCTGCATTCCGCCCGCGCCGCTGGCGTGGCGCGCTCTTGCCCAAGACAGCCGAGGTCATGTTCGAGGTTCTGGACCCCGACAAGCGTCCTGTGATGGCCGAAGCTGATGCCCGTGCCGTGCGCGACGTGGTACGAGTCGAAATCCGGTCCGAGCCGTCGATCGCCCACCGCGTGTTATTCGATCCGGGCCACGGGCTTGAGGAACGGCTGATCCGCGAACAGTTCGCGTAAGGTCTGGTCGCAAAACCGCCCATCTTGTGCCATCTCTGGTCGTTAACCTGTGCCCCGATCGATTGCGAAAGGCATAGACATGCGGGGCCTTCACTTTCTTTTTGCGGCAGCGGTGCTGTGTCTGCCCACCACAATAGCAGCGCAAGAGCGTGACCGTCTGGATCATCGCGGTGAGGTGCTGGGATGGGAAGGTGTCGGGCGGTTGGATACGTCGATTGGCACATGTACTGGAACACTCATCGCCCGTGATTTGGTCCTGACCGCGGCCCACTGCGTGGTTGATGGAAGCACGCGCGCCGTGCTCCCGACTCACAAGATGCGCTTCAATGCTGGTCTTGCGCACGACTTCACTGCCGCCATCCGTGGTGTCACCCGGATCGTTCTGTCCGAAGGGTATCTCGGCTCCTTCGACGGTTCGCTCACTGATCAGGTGCGCACCGATCTTGCATTGCTGCGATTGGATAGCCCGATCTTTAGCACCGAGGCCGAGCCTTTTCGCATCCACGACCGCGCGATGGATGCAGGCTCCGTGATCCTTGTGTCCTATGGTCGGGGTCGAAACACATCGCTCCAGCGCGAATCCGGATGTCAGCACAAACAGACCTATCGCGGTGGGCTGATGACCTTTGACTGCGATGTCACCTTTGGGTCATCCGGTGCGCCTGTGTTTGTCAACGATCAGGGACGCCTGCGGATCGTGTCTGTGGTGTCGATGATGTCCACCGCACCCAATACCGAAAAAGAGGCCATCGGCATGTCGCTGCCCAACTCTGTTGCGGCAATGATGCGCGACATGCGCAACGATGCGGCCCGCGCGCCCGTCACCGCCGGAGCCCGCCGCGTGACCGTGGGCGAACGCTCCGGCGGGGCACGGTTTGTTAAGGTGGATTGATCAGCGTGGCAGCGGCAGGGCGGTGTCGTCCTTGACCTGATCCATCACGATCTGGCTGTGCACCCGCCCAATGGAGTCGTGTGGCAGGAGAACCTCCTGCACCAATCGATTAAGCGCGGCCAGATCGGCGCAATAGACTCGGAAGATGTAGTCTGCCTCGCCGGTCAACGTCCACGCTGCGACGATCTCGGGTGTCGTGGCCACCAGCCGCTTGATCGATTGATGGGGGCCGTTGCTCTGCGCGCGGGTTTCGATCTGGATAAACGCCTGCACCGTCAGGCCAAGTCGTTCGGGATTCAGGCGGCAAGGAGTGCCGATGATATACCCATCCGCTTCGAGCCGCTGTCGCCGTCGGCTGATCTGAGATGCGGACATGCCAAGGTCATTTGCCAAGTCCTGTGCCGAGACCTGTCCGTCCTTCTGCAATCGGGAAAGTAATTTGATATCTTTGGGGTCAAGTAAATTCATGCGCGAGATCTGCATCTTTTTGACTTATTGTGCAAGATCGGCGCGCATTTTGGGCCAGATACATTCAGCTATGACCGCACAGCGCACGCGTGAAACCTTATCCTTGGACCAAATAAGGAGGATGCCATGGGTCCGTTCCCGCACGATGCGCCAAAAGCAGAGATCACCAACGAAAACCCCGCCGGAACCGATGGGTTCGAATTCGTCGAATTCGCCCATCCTGACCCGGAATCCTTGCGGGCGCTTTTCATCAAGATGGGCTACACCCACACGGCCACGCACAAGACCAAGCAGATCGAGCTTTGGCAGCAAGGCGATATCACTTACATCCTGAACAACGAGCCCGGCAGTCAGGCCATGCGCTTTGTCGAAGAACACGGCCCATGTGCCCCGTCGATGGGGTGGCGTGTGGTTGACGCCAAACATGCCTATGACCGGGCGGTGATGATGGGGGCCACACCCTATGACGGTGATGACAAGGCAATGGATGTGCCCGCGATTGTGGGGATCGGTGGATCGCTGATCTATTTCATCGACCAGTATTACGGCCAGAACCCGTATAACGACGAATTCAACTGGGTTGGGACGGCCAATCCTGAAGGCGTCGGCTTCCACTACCTCGATCACCTGACGCACAATGTGCATCGCGGCAACATGGACACTTGGTTCACGTTTTACGGCAAGATTTTCGGCTTCAAGGAAATCCGCTTTTTCGACATCGAAGGCAAATTCACCGGGCTTTTGAGCCGCGCGCTGACCTCGCCTTGTGGGCGCATTCGTATCCCGATTAATGAAGACCGGGGCGAAACAGGGTAGATCGTCGAATACCTCAAGCGCTACAAGGGTGAAGGCATCCAACACATCGCGGTTGGCGCGCGCGACATCTATGACGCGGTGGACGAAATCGCCGAGCGTGGCCTGAAATTCATGCCCGCGCCGCCGGACGCCTATTACGATCTCAGCAAGTCCCGCGTTGTCGACCATGAAGAGCCACTTGACCGAATGAAAAAGCACGGCATCCTGATCGACGGTGAAGGCGTGGTCGGCGGCGGTGAGACCCGTATTCTACTCCAGATTTTCTCGAAAACGGTGATCGGCCCGATCTTTTTCGAATTCATCCAGCGCAAAGGCGATGACGGTTTTGGCGAAGGTAACTTTAAGGCACTGTTTGAGTCCATCGAAGCCGATCAGATCGAACGCGGTGTGCTCAGGGCAAGCTGACCAACGCGGCGCGGCCCTTAGCTCGGGTCGCGCCAGCGGTTCACGATGGGATAGCGCCGATCCAGCCAGAACGCGCGTTTTGACAATCGCGCTCCGGGGGCGGATTGGAAGCGTTTGTATTCGCTGATGTACAGCAGATGCTCGATCCGTTTGGCATCCGCGCGATCGTATCCAGCGGCCACGCAATCCGCGATAGAGCCGTCTTCGTCGACGAGGATTTCCAGAATACCGTCCAGCACCGGGTAATCGGGCAAGGAATCGCTGTCCTTCTGATCCTCGCGCAATTCGGCTGAAGGCGGTTTTGTGATGATCGCCTCGGGGATCACTGCGCCCTCTGGCCCCATCATCCAATCGCGGTGGTTGGCGTTGCGCCAGCGGCAGCAGTCGAACACACGGGTTTTGTACATGTCTTTGATCGGGTTGTAGCCGCCCGCCATGTCGCCATAGATCGTGGCATAGCCGACCGCGACCTCGGACTTGTTGCCGGTGGTCAACAGCATCTCACCGAACTTGTTGGACAGTGCCATCAGCAGAAGGCCGCGGATCCGGGACTGTACGTTTTCTTCCGTGAGATCAGCCTCAGTGTCTACGAACAGCGAAGCCAGCGTTTCGGTCACCGCATCGCGGGTTTTACCAATTGGTAAAAAATCATACCGACAGCCAAGGTTCTCGGCCACCGCCTTGGCATCGTCCAGCGATCCTTGCGAAGTGTATTCCGACGGCAGCATCACGCAACGCACGTTTTCCGCGCCCAAAGCATCAACTGCAATGGTCGCCACGATGGCGCTATCGATGCCCCCGGACAGGCCCAGCAGCACCTTTTTGAACCCTGTCTTGGCCATGTAATCCCGCAACGCGGTGACCATGACACGGTAATCTTGTTCCATGGCGTCAGGGTGCTGGGCGAAATCGCCGTCCAGTGCGCGCCAGCCCGTGTCCGTGCGCTCCATATCGACATGGCTGATCACCTCGTCGAAAGTCGGCAACTGCACCGCAGGCACGCCGCCGGGGTTCAGCACAAATGAACCGCCGTCAAACACCTGATCGTCCTGACCCCCGACCATATTCAGGTAGATGAGCGGCAATCCGCTTTCCACAACACGGGCAACCATGTGGTTCAGCCGGGTTTCGAACTTGTCGCGGAAATAAGGTGAACCGTTCGGCACAAGAATGAACTCCGCGCCGCTTTCCTCATGCGCTTCGACAACATCAGGATACCATGCGTCCTCGCAGATCGGCATGCCGATCCGCACGCCGTTCACCGCTACCGGACCTTGCATCATGTCGCGTGAGAACAGGCGCACCTCGTCGAAGACGTTGAAGTTGGGCAGAAAATACTTGTGTACGGTAGAGGCGATCTTGCCGCCATGCAGAACGAAATAGCTGTTGTGCAGCTTGAGATCTTCACCAACGCATGGCCCACCAATCGCCAGTGCAGGACCGTCGGCGCAGGCCTCGGCCAGAGCGGTCAGCTCGTTTTGCACATGGGCGACGAAGGCAGGCTTCACGATCAGGTCTTGAGCCTGATACCCGGTCAAAAACATCTCGGGCAGCGCGACAAGGTCGGCCCCTGCGGCCTTGCCCTTTTCCCAGGCGTCACGTGCCTTGGCGGCGTTGCCCGCAATGTCGCCCACGGTGGGGTTCAACTGGGCCAGAGTGATGCGAAACCGATCCGACATGGGGCGGTCCTTCCTTTCCCGATATCGCGGGTGACATAGCAGAACCCCGCGCGAGGGAAAGTCACTTGTGGGATAAGACATTGTCTGACCCGGTCAGCTCGCTTAGGTTTCGGACACAGGGTCATGGCAACGGACATGAGTGGGATAACGAACAAATGAGACCGGGCAGCAAAGTCATTCTGGGTGCGACCGTCGCACTGATCCTCGCACAGAGCGCTGTGGCGCAGGACGGCGAGGTGCAGACCAAACAATATGATGATGGGGGCGTTTACGAAGGGACGTTCCTCAACGGATTACAACACGGCACTGGCACCTACCGCTTGCCGAACGGCTACGAATACACCGGCGATTGGGTCGACGGAGAGATTCGCGGCGATGGTGTGGCGCGGTTCCCAAACGGCTCGGTCTATGAAGGCCAGTTCGCCAAGGGCAAGCCCGAGGGCATTGGCAAGATCGTGTTTGCCGACGGATCGACCTATGAGGGGTCGTGGCTGGACGGAAAGATCACTGGTCAGGGCGTGGCACTTTATGCAAACGGCGTCCGCTACGAAGGATCGTTTCGCAATGCGCTTCACCATGGGCGTGGCACGATGCAAAGCCCCGGTGGTTATGTATACGAGGGCGACTGGATCAACGGCGTCAAGGAAGGCAACGGCACGATCACCTATCCGGACGGCTCTATTTACGCCGGGCGTGTTGCTGATGGTGATCGCGAGGGGCAGGGCAAACTGACCATGCCCGACGGGCTGGTTTACAACGGGATGTGGAAAGATGGCCAGATCGATGGGGGCGGCACGCTGACCCAATCGAATGGTGATGTCTACGAAGGCCAGCTTGTTGCGGGTCGCAGGGACGGGCAGGGCAAGGTGCTTTATGCCAATGGTGACGTCTATGAGGGCGATTTTCAGGACGATCTGCGTCACGGGCAGGGTACGTTTATCGGCACCGATGGGTACCGTTACGAAGGCGCATGGGTTGCTGGTCAGATCGAAGGGGTTGGCAAAGTCACCTATCCCGATGGGTCAATATATGAAGGCCAGTTTCGGGGTGATCTGGCGAATGGCGAAGGCATGATCACTTATCCCGATGGCTCGACCTATGAAGGCGCTTGGGTTGACGGGGTGATCGATGGCAAAGGACGCGCGGTCTATGCCAATGGTCTGGTCTACGAAGGTGAGTTCAGAAACGCGCGCAACCACGGTGTTGGCGTGATGACATATCCTGACGGCTACAAATACGAAGGCGAATGGCTGGACGGCCAGCGCCACGGGCAGGGCACGGCGACCTATACAGACGGCACCGTTTACATTGGTCAATTCGCCGATGGGCAGCGCCATGGGCAGGGCGAGATCTCTATGACTGACGGGTTTACCTATGCCGGTGACTGGCAAAAAGGCGAGATCAGTGGTCAGGGCATTGCGACCTATGCCAATGGCGACGTCTACGAGGGAACGTTCCTTGATGGTAAACGACAGGGCACCGGGACGATGCGTTATGGTTCGGGTGAAGAAGCCACGGGCGAGTGGGTCAACGGGGCTTTGACGGACGGATGACCTGGGGGTTTGCAAACTCCGCGCGCGGGTTTGCAAACTTTGGTTGCGCTATTCCCACCACCGGTCGATCTCGGCGATTTCGTCGTCGGTCCAACCGAAATGATGCGCGATTTCATGTACGACGATATGTGTGACCAGATCCTGTAGCGTGACCGATTTCCTGTCGCGCCATTCAGCAAGAATAGGTTCGACATAAAGCCAAACCTGATCGGGGAAGGGCGATGGGTCGCCGGCCGATTTCTCGGTTAGGGGAATCCCGTCATAGAGCCCGGTCAGGTCCAGTGGATCGTCTATCTCAAGCTCTACCAGAATGTTCTTTGGTGGCCAGTCGGTGACCTGAAGCAAAACATCCTCGCACAGTTCCCGAAATGGCAAAGGCAGCCCGGTCAGGGCTGCCTCGGCATAGCGTGTGATGTCGTCGATGTCGTCTTGTGCAGTCATCCGCGCATCAGCACCGCGCAATGCAACCGCGTCAAGACGTGATCAGAGCAAGAGCTGATAACTGTGCGGGACATAGTGGAAACCGTCACCGCGTGTCTCGACATAGCCGACACCCGGGAAAGGCATGTGGTAACCGATGAACGGGACCGCATCGGTGGCCAGCATACCCAGCACTTTGCGGCGCGACGCGGCAGCGGCGGACTTGTCCATGTCAAAACGGACTTCCCAGTCCGGGTGCGCCAGCGACCAGACATAGTGGTTTGCAAGGTCCGCAAGGATCAGAAACTGCTGGTCGTTGCTGTCGAGCATGAAGGTCATGTGACCCGGCGTGTGCCCGAATGCGGCCATCGCTGTGATGCCCGAGGTGACGCTGTCGCCATCGCCCAGGAACGACATCTTTTCCGCCAGCGGTTTGACGTTGTTGGCAAAACCTTCGTTGTCGGTGCCGGACCAGTGATCGAATTCCGCCTGACCAGTGATGTAGGCGGCGTTGCCGAAGGTTTCCGCGCCGTCGGTCATCAGGCCGCCAATATGGTCGCCGTGCATGTGGGTCAGAACGACATGGGTGACAGCATCGGCAGAGTAGCCAGCCATTTCGACCGCCTGCGCGGTGGCCGCACCGTTCAAGCCCGTGTCGAACAGGATCAATTCAGCGCCGGTGTTGACCAGCGTCGGAGTGAAGAAGAACTGCGCTTTGTCGATCGGGATGTGCGCTTCGGCGGAGACTTCCGCGAATTCTTCGGCGCTGACATTCATCCCAAAGATGCCCTGCGGTTCATCCACAGTGCGGCTGCCGACCAGCATCGTTGTGACTTCGAAATCACCGACGCCAAAACGGTTCACGCGGGGGATTTGCGGCCCCTGCATGTGTCCCGCGGCGTTGGCCTTGGTGATGCCAAGGCCAGCTGCCATCGGAAGGGCGGCTGCACCGGCAAGAAGGCTGCGGCGGGACATGGAAAATTCGGACATTATGATTGCTCCCCTAGTTTTAATAAGAACGAACGTAGCAGCTAAACGGAACAAAGCTTGCTTATTCACGCCTTCGTGACACCGCGTGGTTTCAGGACTTCGCTGCGGGGTTTCTGGACAAAAGCGTCCCTATGTGTGAAAGCGCGAACAACAGGAGACATAGTCCATGACCACCACCCGTTTCGCGCCATCGCCCACCGGTTACATCCACGTCGGCAACCTGCGCACCGCCTTGTTTAACCACCTGATCGCCCGCAAATCCGGCGGCACGTTCATCCTGCGCATCGACGACACCGATCCAGAGCGGTCTAAGGAAGAATATGTCGATGCGCTCAAGTATGATCTGGAGTGGCTTGGCCTGACATGGGATCGGGTGGAACGTCAGTCTGAGCGGTTGGACCAATACCATGCTGCGGCCGACAAGTTGCGCGAAATGGGACGGTTCTACGAGGCCTTCGAAACTCCGACCGAACTGGACCTCAAGCGCAAGAAGCAGCTCAACATGGGCAAACCGCCGGTTTATGACCGCGCTGCGTTGGCGTTGTCAGAGGATGACAAAGCCAAACTACGGGCCGAGCGAGGCAGTGGCGTCTGGCGGTTCAAGCTCGATCAGGAGCGGATTGAGTGGACCGATGGTATCCTTGGCGACATCTCGATTGATGCGGCCAGTGTCAGCGACCCGGTGCTGATCCGTGCGGACAAGCAAATCCTTTACACGTTGGCTTCGGTCGTCGACGACACCGAGATGGGCGTGAGCCATGTCGTACGCGGGTCGGATCACGTGACCAACACTGCGACCCAGATCCAAATCATTCGTGCACTGGGCGGCACTGTGCCGTCGTTCGCACACCATTCGCTGTTGACTGGGCCGCAGGGCGAGTCGCTGTCCAAGCGTCTGGGCACCTTGGCGCTGCGTGATCTGCGCGAGCAGGGCGTAGAGCCTGAGGCGCTTTTGAGCCTGATGGCGCGTCTTGGGTCGTCGCAGCCGGTCGAATTGCGGATGTCACTGGAAGAAATTGCGGATGGGTTCGACCTGAGCCAGTTCGGGTCGGCGCCGACCAAGTTCGACCACGAAGACTTGTTCCCGCTGACAGCGCGCAAACTGCACGGGTTGGATGCGACCGCAGTCAAAGCCGATCTGGATGCGCTGGGGGTCCCTGCTGACAAGGCTGAGGCCTTCTGGACCGTGGCACGGGAAAACATCACCACGCGGCGCGACATCGCCAAGTGGTGGGATCTTTGCGCGAACGGTGCGGAACCGATGATTGCCGACGAAGACGCGGAGTTCATTTCCGAGGCGATGGCACTGCTTCCTGATGGTCCGCTTGGCCCGGATGCGTGGAGCACGTGGACAAGCGCCGTGAAAGAGGCGACGGGCCGAAAGGGCAAAGGTCTGTTCATGCCATTGCGCAAGGCACTGACTGGGCAGGAGCGAGGACCGGAAATGGCCGATCTGTTGCCGCTGTTGCAGACCATTCCGGCACGCAAGCTGGCGAAAGCCTAAGTCTCTTTGGCTTTCTGATGCAGGGCTTTGACCGCGTCGGGGTCGTCGATCCGGCGGTCGATGATCCCCAGCGTGGCAGTCCGGGTTTCTTTGGCGGCGTTCGCCAAATCTGGCCAATCGCTTTTGCTGAGCCGATTTGCAGCCTTGAGCATCTGCGCCATCACATCGAATCGGTCGCCACCGTCCTGCATCAAGCTGGCGAACCCGTCATGTAGCAGATTAGTGGCTGACACAGTGCCGATGATCACCCGCTCGAACTGGGGTTTGGTGTCGCGTTTCGGGTCGCTCATTCCTTGGCCCATTGACCACAGAATACGTTCGATGCGGTGGATCACGTCGATGGCCGTTCCGGGGTCGTTCACACCGGGCGACAGCGCGCGCGATGCGACTTCGGACAGGATGACGAGACCAAAGCGCGCGTCTTGTTCGACCGTGCGTTCATCACCCAAGGTGAAATTCTCAAGCAGCGCACTTAGGTCGCATTCGCCTTCGACATAGGCCAATGGTGTGCCCTTGAGCACCCAACTGCCAGGAGGCGTGTAGACCCAGAGTGTTGCACCCTGCTTTTTGAGTTGTTCATTGAGTTCGGCAAGACTGATGAATTGTACATAGCCAGACTCCAGGGAGCGGAGCGCCTTTGCATCGTCCGGTGCGCGCGGCGCATCGCTGGCGGGGCGGGCGCCAAGGTTGGGAGTTTTGGCCAGCCGTTCCAGCGGTTGAGTGGCGGATCTTTCCACCAGTGTGAGGGTGTGGTGCAGGCTGCCCAATTGGCTGAGATGCGCGATCCAGCGCAGGATCGCCACGACGATCAGCAGGATGCATACCATCGTCATTGCAAATACAATTACCGCTGCAGAATCGCCGTAGAACCCGGCGCGGAACATGACGATAGAGGCGAGCGAAAAGAGGAACGCGCCGACGAAGGCTGACATCACGTTGAGCGTTGTCATGTCCTGCATCAGAAGTCGGTACACACGCGGCGTGGCCTGACCTGCGGCTGAGCGAAACGCTTGTACCATGATGCCCAGCGAAAAGGTGGTGACTGCCAGCATCGATGAGGCAAGGATGTTGAGGATCGGCAGAACCGCGTCGCGGGAGAACCGCTCTGCCAGTGAACTGGGCAGGGTCTGATCCAGGAGTGGTGCGATCAGCGCCACAAGCAAAGCAGCGCCACCGAACGCCGAGATTCGGATGCCGGGGCGTCGCCAGAGCCGGGACAGCCAAAGCCAGAGTCGTTCTCGCATCAGGCAAACACCTTGGCGCGCAGGGTCAGCAACATGTCATCGACGAAAGTTCTCTCGGTCGTGGTGAGCCCTTGGGCGCGGGGATAGACAGGATCAGTGCGGTCGTTCCGTACAGGCGTGTCCCAGCCGTCGGTGCTGGCGCAGAAATGTTCGGCCCCGGTTTCGCCAAACTCGCGAAGGTAGCCCTGCAGAACAGCATCAACATAGCTAAGCAGGATTGGGTGGTTCTTGTCTGGTGGGGCCGTGTTTTCTGGTGGAATTGCGTAGATCGAGATGTCTCGTACATCGCTTGCTGCGTGCTGCACGGCGTCGGTTACGGCAAGCCGTGCGTAGGAAAACTCACGTTCATCCAGTGCCACCCAGTCGTCATTCGGCACCGGGGCGATCACCCCGTCGATGACGCTGTCGGGGTCTACAATCACCGAGAGAAAGGCGGCGGGTCGGTTTGGCGCGCGTTGCCAGATGCGCCGCCAGCCCGTGATACGCGAGGGGTGAATGGGGGCAAAGCTGTGTGTATTGCGGTTCACGAGTGATCCGTAACCGAAGAAATGAGGGTGCTTCACGGGGTTAACTGCTCTGAAACGGTTGATGTATATCAAAGACAACTTTGCATGAGACAGTAGGTTTGGCCAACCGAACTGAAAGGATGATTGCCTTGCGTGTCACCAAACGAACCAACATCGCGATGCGTGTCCTCATGTTTTGTGCCGCCAATACCGGGCGTCTTGTGACAAAGGCTGAAATCGCAGAGCGTTGCAATGCCTCGGAAAACCATCTTGCTCAGGTGATTAACCAACTCGGACAGCTTGGGTTCCTTCATACACAGCGCGGACGCAATGGCGGATTGTCGTTGGGTCGACCAGCGGAGCAGATCAATATCGGTGACGTGTTTCGCGTACTCGAAGCGCCGGTGCCGTTGGCCGAGTGTTTTGCCGATGTCGACAACACCTGTCCGTTGACCGAGGCATGTCGTCTGCGCACCGCTCTGACTGACGCGGTTGAGGCGTTCTACCAGTCGCTTGATCCAATCACGTTGGACGCCTTAGTCTGTACCAACGCCGATCTTCTGGACATCCTCAACCCGGAACGTGCCTGCACCGCCCGAGAGGCCGCGCTTGCAGTTTGAGACTTGAGGCCGTGATGAAAACGGTCTACCACTGCATACATCCACGATGGGAGAACCGGTCTTGACCGGTGCCGAAGGAGCAACCGCCCCCGGAAACTCTCAGGCCGAAGGACCGTCGCGGACATAAACTCTGGAGAGATTTCGGGCCTGACCCGGAACGCCGAAGGGATAACGATCTCAGGCGAAAGGACAGAGGGGGCATAGGACGAACGCGCATTTTGCGCGGTTTGGAATATGCCGGTGTCGTATCACATGCACCCGGTCTGACACGAAGGGATGCCGCGTGAGCGATTTGAAACTCACACCGCTATACGATCTGCATATTGCGCTCGGCGCAAAGATGGTCCCGTTTGCGGGCTATGAAATGCCGGTTCAATACAAAGCCGGTGTGATGAAGGAACACCTGCATTGTCGGGCGGCCGCTGGTCTGTTCGATGTCAGCCATATGGGGCAGGTCATCCTGCGGGCTGACGACCCTGAAATCGCCAAGGCGGCTTTGGAACGCTTGATCCCTCAAGATGTGTCAGGATTGACTGAGGGCCGCCAGCGTTATGGCTTCTTCACCAATGATGCAGGTGGGATCGAAGACGACCTGATGTTCGCCAATCGGGGCGACCACCTTTTCGTCGTGGTCAATGCGGCCTGCAAGGACGCGGATGTGGCGCGGATGCGCGCCGCGCTGGAGCCAGAGGTGACGGTCAAGCTTTTGGAAAACCGCGCGCTGTTGGCATTGCAAGGCCCGAAGGCCGAAGCGGTGTTGGCAGAGCATCACCCGTCATTGGCCGAAATGCGGTTCATGGACGTGGCGACTGTGCCGATTGCCGGTGCGGAATGCTGGGTGTCGCGGTCGGGTTACACTGGGGAAGACGGATATGAGATATCCGTTCCTTTGGCGGCTGCCAAAGACCTCGCGCAGGCGTTGTTGGCGCACGAGGATGTTGAGGCCATCGGTCTTGGCGCGCGGGATTCGCTACGTCTTGAGGCGGGGTTGTGCCTTTATGGGCATGACATCGACGACACCACGTCGCCGGTCGAAGGTGGCTTGACCTGGGGCATCCAGAAGGTCCGCCGTGCTGGCGGCGACCGCGAGGGCGGGTTCCCCGGTGCCGCGCGCATCTTGAGCGATATGGCGGACGGCGTTTCACGCAAGCGTGTTGGTCTTCTTCCCGAAGGCCGTGCGCCGATGCGAGAAGGCACAGAGCTTTTCGCCTCAGCCGACGCAGAAACCCCGGTTGGCACTGTCACGTCGGGCGGGTTTGGCCCAACCGTCGGCGCACCCATAGCGATGGGCTATGTCAATGCCGCCCATGCCGAGGTCGGCACCGCGCTTTTTGGCGAAGTTCGCGGAAAACGCCTGCCTGTTTCTGTTGCCAAGCTGCCCTTTGTGGCGGCAGGGTTCAAACGATAATCACACCAAGAGGGACCATATGAAATTCACCGAAGAACATGAATGGCTGCGCGTCGACGGCGACGAAGTGGTTGTTGGCATCACGGCACATGCCGCAGAGCAATTGGGCGATGTGGTGTTCATCGAACTGCCCGATGAGGGCACCACCGTCAGCAAAGATGACGAGGTTGTGGTGATCGAGTCGGTCAAGGCCGCGTCGGATATTCTTGCGCCACTTGATGGCGAGATCACCGAGGTTAACGAGGCGCTGGTGGATGAGCCCGGCAAAGTCAATGAAGACGCCGAGGGCGAAGCTTGGTTCTTCAAGATGAAGATCGAGGACATGTCGGCGCTGGACGACTTGATGGATGAAGCCGCGTACAAGAAATACATCGGCTGATCGTTTGAGGGGCGGAGTTGTCCGCCCTTCGCACCGCCCCGGCTGAATGGCCCTCTGGTTGCCGTCGCGCGGGCATATTTGGAAAAAGAAGAAGCAGGGGGCGGTGCACCGCTCCGAACCGCAAGGAGAGCGATATGGGTTATGATGCCATCGACTATCTGCCGTATGATTTTGCCAACCGGCGGCACATCGGCCCATCCCCTGCCGAGATGGCCGAGATGCTGGCTTCGGTCGGGGTGTCAAAGCTTGACGACCTGATCTCGCAGACCGTACCCGAAAGCATCCGCCAGGCTGAGCCGCTGGATTTCGGCAAAGCGCTTTCCGAACGGGAGTTGCTGTACCACATGCGCGAGACCGCGTCGCAGAACGAGGTTCTGACCTCGTTGATCGGGATGGGGTATCACGGCACGGTCACTCCGCCAGCGATCCAGCGGAACATCTTTGAAAACCCGGCCTGGTACACGGCCTATACGCCGTATCAGCCCGAGATCAGCCAAGGGCGCCTTGAGGCGCTGTTGAATTATCAGACCATGGTCAGCGACCTGACCGGCCTGGAGATTGCGAACGCATCACTGTTGGACGAAGCGACGGCCTGTGCTGAGGCGATGACGATGGCGCAGCGGGTTGCGAAGTCGAAGGCCACCGCGTTCTTTGTAGACGAGAACTGTCATCCGCAGAACATCTCGGTCATGAAAACCCGTGCCGCACCCTTGGGGATCGAGGTGATCGTTGGCGATGTGGCCGATATGGATACAGAGGCGGTGTTCGGCGCGATCTTCCAGTATCCGGGCACCCACGGCCACCTGCGCGATTTCACCGATGATATTGCGAAGCTGCATGGTGCTCGTGCGATTGCCATCATGTCGGCCGATCCGATGGCGCTATGTCTGCTCAAAGAGCCGGGTGCCATGGGGGCGGATATCGCTGTGGGATCGACCCAGCGGTTCGGCATTCCGCTTGGCTATGGTGGCCCTCACGCGGCCTACATGGCGACGAAAGACGAGTATAAGCGGGCGATGCCGGGACGGATCGTGGGGATTTCCATCGACAGCCATGGCAACAAGGCGTACCGCCTTGCCTTGCAAACACGCGAACAGCACATCCGCCGGGAAAAGGCGACGTCGAATGTTTGTACTGCGCAGGCGCTTCTGGCGGTGATGGCCGGGTTCTATGCTGTATTCCACGGGCCCAAGGGTTTGCGGGCGATTGCGCAGCGTATCCACCGGAAGACGGTGCGAATGGCCAAGGGGTTGGAAGCGGCGGGTTTCAAGGTGGAACCCGAGGCGTATTTCGATACGATCACTGTCGATGTGGGCCTCTTGCAGCGTGGCGTGTTGCAGGCGGCGGTGCGGGAAGGGTTGAACCTGCGGGCCGTCGGCAAGACCAAGATCGGGATCACTCTGGACGAGAAATCGCGCCCGGCGACCATTGAGGCGGTCTGGCGCGCCTTTGGTCTTCTTAAGAACGATGATGATCTGACGCCGGAATACCGCTTGCCGGATGGTTTGATCCGCACCTCCGAGTACCTGCAACATGACGTGTTCCATATGAACCGCGCCGAGACCGAGATGATGCGCTACATGCGCCGTCTGGCAGATCGCGATCTGGCGCTCGACCGGGCGATGATACCGCTTGGGTCCTGCACGATGAAGCTTAATTCGGCGGCCGAGATGATGCCTGTGAGCTGGCGCGAGTTTGCCGATATTCACCCGTATGTGCCCGATGATCAGGTGCGCGGATATCATGCACTCATCGGGGATCTGAACGCAAAGCTGTGTACCATCACCGGCTATGACGCGATTTCCATGCAGCCCAATTCAGGTGCGCAAGGAGAGTATGCAGGGCTGTTGTCGATTGCTGGTTATCACACTGCGAACGGGCAGGGGCATCGCAACATCTGCCTGATCCCGGTCAACGCGCATGGGACAAACCCAGCCTCGGCCCAGATGGTCGGCTGGAAAGTCGTGCCGGTGAAATGCGACGAGAACGGCTCTATCGACCTTGATGATTTCCGCGCCAAGGCGGAACAGCATTCCGAGAACCTTGCCGGGACGATGATCACTTACCCGTCGACCCACGGCGTGTTCGAAGGGACGGTCAAGGACGTCTGCGCGATCACCCATGAGCATGGTGGACAGGTCTACATCGATGGGGCCAACATGAACGCCATGGTTGGTCTTTCGCGGCCCGGTGATCTGGGCGGGGATGTGAGCCACCTCAACCTGCACAAGACGTTCTGCATTCCGCATGGTGGCGGTGGGCCGGGCATGGGGCCGATTGGTGTGAAGGCGCACCTGATCCCGCACCTGCCGGGTGATCCGGTGTCCGGCGAAGGCGCGGTCAGCGCGGCGCCGTTTGGGTCGCCGTCGCTCTTGCCGATTTCGTGGGCGTATTGCCTGATGATGGGGGGCGAGGGCCTGACACAGGCGACGCGGGTGGCGATCTTGAACGCGAATTACATCGCAACGCGGCTCGAAGGTGCGTTCGACGTACTGTATCGCGGTGAAAAGGGCCGTGTGGCGCATGAGTGTATTTTGGACGTGCGTCCGTTCGAGAAATCCGCAGGAGTCACGGTCGAAGACATCGCGAAACGATTGATGGATGCGGGCTTCCACGCGCCGACGATGAGTTGGCCTGTTGCAGGCACGTTGATGGTGGAACCGACGGAGTCGGAGACCAAGGCCGAGCTTGACCGGTTCTGTGATGCGATGCTGGCGATCCGCGAGGAGATCCGGGCGATCGAAGCGGGCGAGATGGACCGCGAGGTCAACCCGCTCAAGCTTGCGCCACATACGATGGAAGATCTCGTGCGTGAATGGGACCGGCCTTATAGCCGTGAGCAGGGCTGTTTCCCAAAAGGTGCCTTCCGGGTCGACAAGTACTGGCCGCCGGTTAACCGGGTCGACAACGCTTATGGTGACCGGCATTTGATCTGCACCTGCCCTCCGATGGAGGACTATGCCGAGGCGGCAGAGTAACCGCAGCGCCGCAGGCACAGCTTTGAGTGACTTAGACATCAGGTCGGGCAATGTGCCCGGCCTGATTTGTCACTGCATGTTGCAAGCGGAAACTTCCGGTGGTGCCGTTGCAACAAAACGGACAGCGCTACGTTTCGCGGGTATGAGACAACTTTTGCAGAACCTGACAACAGTGCCCGCTCTTATTGGGCCAGGGTCCGCCGTTGAGCACAAAGCGATTTCGGTTGTGACCCTGTCCGTCTTTCGCGGAAAGCTAACGCTGCAACTCGATTTGGCGCAGCGCCAATGGCACACAGTACATTTTGAGGGGCTTAAAAATTGACCAATCCGATCCTGATCATGGGCGCAACTTCTGGCATTGGGCGCTGCGCTTTGGACGAAGCGGTGCGGCGCGGCTTGCCGGTTCGCGCCTTTGCCCGAAGCGCTGACACTCTTGACGCGACCGACCTTGTCGAGCCGTTCAAAGGTGATGCAACATCGGCCGATGATGTGTCGCGCGCTTTGGACGGTGTGTGTGCGGTGGTCTATGCTTTGGGCATCACAGAGCGGCTGGCGATGCTTTGGGAAGAAGAAACGCTCTTTTCCGAAACCACACAGGTTTTGCTTGAGGCGATGGCGCAGTCGGGTGTGTCGCGGCTGGTGGTGGTCACTGGGTTTGGCGCGGGGCGCAGCAAGGCAGCGATGAGTTGGGTCGAAAAGACAGGTCACCGTGCCATTCTTGGCAAACCCTATGCGGATAAAGACCGACAGGAAGCTCTGGTCATGTCGTCAGAGATAGATTGGACAATCGCGCGTCCGGTGATCCTAACCAAAGGCGCTGGAACCGACGCTTACCGGGTTCTGCGTGACCCCAAGACGTGGCGCAACGGGCTGATTTCCCGCGCCAGCGTAGCACACTACTTGATCGACGCAGTTGAGCAGGGATTGGACGTCAAAGCGGATGTCGTGCTGACGCGCTGACGATTATCCTTCGGTTGTGTCGTCCAGCAGAAACGACATCGCATCGCGCACCCGTCCCCACGTTGCTGCGTCCGATGCGCAAAGCAGGTATCCGTCGCGCATTTGGGCGCGATATTCGGACCCGTCCAGGCAAGCGACGTGTCCACCTGAACGTTGGACAATCAAGGCCCCAGCGGCGTGATCCCACGGTGTCAGGTTCGAGCACAGAACAAAATCAACATGCCCCTGTGCCACCATCCGGAACTCATGGGCCGCACAGCGCAGCATATAAAGCCGCTGGAACCGGGTCATCAGGCCAATCAGGTCGCCGCGTTTGTCTTCGGGGATGTTGTAGACCGAGGCAAAGCCGCTCAGTTCTTCGATTGGACCACCCTTTGACACCGACACGTTGCGGGCAGGGCGGCGAGGCGCCATCACCTGTGCCGAGCCCGCTTCATCGGCAATCAGCAGTTCGTCGGTGATGGGGTCATAGATCAGACCGAACACCGGCACACCAAAGCGCGTCATCGACAAGATTACGCCGAAGGTCGCCAAACCGTGCGCAAAGTTCCAAGTGCCGTCGACCGGGTCAATGGTGAAACCCATTTCGGCATCAGCAAGCGCTGCGACCTTTTCATCGGTTACGCTTTCTTCGCCGACCATCAGCGCGTTGGGAAACATCGCGAGCAATCCGCGCACGATCATCTTTTCCGCTTCCTTGTCAGCAGCGGTAACCACGTCCATCGGGCCAGATTTTTGGTCGATGTCGCTGGTACCCAGTGTCCGAAAGCGCGGTAGAATTTCGGCCCGCGCGGCGCGGCGGACAAGATTGATGATCTGCGTGCGCTGGGCTGGGGTCAGCGGGGCTGGGATCGTCATGGGGAGGCTATCGGACATCGGGCGACTCGATCTCTTGTGGTGGTTTGCCGGGGGCATGCCAAGGGAATGGCCTCAGGGCAAGGTGGTATATTGCCGTTCATCGGGCCTTGTGGCCCAGTTCGCGACGCTTATTCACGAGCGCGGAGCACTTGGGCCGGACGCGCCGCGAGCGGTCTCCATGCGAACACCAGCCCCGCCAGAAGGGTTGCCATCACGCCACCAATCACGACACCTAGGGCTGACGGCCAGACCACGGCAAAGCTGCTGTCCATGATGAAGTTCATCACTGCCCAACTGCCAAGGATCCCCGCGCCCAATGCAACCAGTCCCGCACCTCCGCCAAGAAGGGCTGACCGCAGGGCAAAGCTTTGCAGGATACGCGCGCGGCTGGCACCGAGGGTTTTGAGAACTGCCGCCTCGTAGGTGCGCGCACCTTCGCCAGCGGCGGCAGCGCCGATCAGGACTAGGAAACCAGTCAGGAGGGTTGCCGCGGCGCCCCAGCGAACAGCGGCGCCGATGCCTTCGAGCAGAAGGCTCACCCGATCTATGGCATCTCGGACGCTGATCGCGGTGATGTTCGGAAAGGCCGTCGCAAGTTCGCGCAAGATGCGAGCCTCGTCTTCGGCAGGGACATAGACGGTTGAAATGAAGGTATGCGGCGCGCCCTGCAGAGCATTGGGTGTGAGGGTCATCACAAAGCCCATGCCTGCAGTCGAGAAATCCACATCCCGGAAGCTGGTGATCTTGGCACTGATGTCGCGCCCCAACACATTGACGGTGAGCATGTCGCCAAGCGACAGACCCATCTCTTCCGCCTCTTCGATGGCAAAGCTGACTTCGGCAGGACCGTCATGGTCTGCATCCCACCATTCGCCGGCCACAACCCGCGTGTTGGCGTCAGGCTGGGCTGCGTAGGTGATGCCCCGGTCGCCGGTAACAACCCAGTGATCGCCCGCGACTTCGCGCGCCGGGCGGCCGTTGATCTGGGTCAGGACGCCGCGCAGCATCGGTGCTGTGTCGATGCGGGCAACGGCAGGATCATTCTCGAGCATCTCGGTATATTGAGGCATCTGGTCGGGTTGGATGTCGACAAAGAAATAGGCTGGGGCCACTTCGGGCAGATCGCGGTCGATGGCAGAGCGAAGGTTGCCGTCGATTTGACCGACAGCGGCCAACACCGACAACCCAAGGCCCAGCGACAAGACCACGGGAGCTGCGGCATCACGCGGGCCACCGATGGACGCCAGCGCCCACCGCCAGACGGGACGGCCGCGCATGGCTTTTGTTGACCGTTTGGCGATCCAGCGGATGGCGATGGCCGCCATCACCAAGACAACAAGCGCACCGATTAAACCTCCGGCTGTCCACAGCGTCAGGAACGGGCTTCCGGAAAAGAGCGAGGCTACACCCACCAGCAAGCCCAACAAGACCAGCGTTGCAATCACGTAGCGCCATGCGGGCAAGGCTTTGCCGCCGTCCAAGGCATCCCGGAAGAGCATCGCAGGGCGGATGTCTTCGGTGCGGGCCAGCGGCCAAAGCGTGAAAATCAAGGCCGTCAGGATGCCATAGAGCGCCGCTTCGATCAGGGGTGCCGGGTGGACCGTGAAGATCGCGGGTACAGGCAGCGAGGCACTGATAAGCGGGCCAAATAGGATCGGGACAAGGGCGCCCAGTATTAATCCGAGGCCAATGCCAAGCAGGCTCAAAGCGCCGATTTGGAGGAAATAGGTCTGGAAGATTGTCGCGCGGGTGGCCCCCAAGGTGCGCAGCGTCGCAATAACGCTTGTTTTGCTGGCCAGATAGGCGCGAACAGCAGCGGACACACCGATGCCACCCACAGCAAGACCGGACAGGCCAACAAGGATCAAGAATGCGCCCAGACGTTCAACAAATCGTGCCACGCCCGGCGCGCCATTGCGTAAGTCTCGCCATCGCAAGCCGCTGCTGGGGAAGGCGGCTTCAGTTGCAGTTTCCAGCGCATTGAGGTCACTGTCCGGCGGCAGAAGCAGGCGGTATTCGGATTCGTACAGCGTGCCGGGTTGCAACAGGCCCGCTTCGCGAAGCGCATCGGTGGTGACCAGGGTGCGCGGGCCAAGCGAAAAGCCCGAGGCAGAACTGTCAGGTTCAGTCAAAAGGATCGCCGATAGCGTAAAATCTTGTATGCCCAGTCGGAAGCTGTCGCCCGGTTCAAGCCCCAAACGATCCGCCAGCAGAGGTGCCATGACCGCGCCGGGTTGTGTGCCATCCCCGGCCAGTGCTTCAGCCAGTGGAATGGCTGGGTCCAGCTGTACTTTGCCTGTCAGCGGATAGGCCGCATCAACGGATTTGACCTGTGTTAGTGCGCGTTCAGCCACGCCATCCGGGTCTTTTACCACCATAGAGCGGAAATCGGTGATCTCGGAAATGCTGGTTGAGATGCTCTCGAGATAGGCGCGTTCCTCGGGTTCAGCAAAGCGATAGGTGAACTCCACTGAGGCATCGCCGCCCAAGAGGATGGACCCCTGCGCTTCAAGACCCGATTGAATGGCCGAGCGGACAGAACCAACGCCTGCAATCGCAGCTACACCAAGTGCAAGGCACGCAAGGAAGATGCGAAACCCTTTGAGACCGCCGCGCAGTTCCCGGCGGGCGAAACGGGCAGCCGTGCCAAGCGCCATTATTCAGCAGCCTTCAACTGATTGTCCGAGATATGGCCATCGGTGAGCCGGATCACCCGGTCGCATTTCGCGGCCAGTTCGCGGCTGTGTGTCACCAGAACCAGAGTCGCCCCGTGCCGGTCACGCAGGTCAAACAGCAGGTCGATGATCGCCTGCCCATTGACCCCGTCAAGGTTGCCGGTGGGTTCATCTGCAAGCAGGATTTCGGGCCGTGTGACCGATGCACGGGCAAGTGCTACGCGCTGCTGTTCGCCGCCGGACATCTGCGCCGGGTAGTGATCCGCGCGATGTGCTAGGCCTACCGCTTCAAGCTCTGCCTCGGCGCGCGTGTAGGCGTCTTTCTCCCCCGCCAGTTCCAGCGGTGTCGCAACGTTCTCGAGCGCGGTCATGGTCGGGATCAGGTGGAACGATTGAAATACAACTCCCATGTGATCCCGCCGAAACCGGGCCATTTTGTCCTCGTCCATCGCGGTGAGGTCTTGCCCTAAAGCGACCACGCTGCCTGAGGTGGCATTCTCAAGCCCGCCCATCACCATCAACAACGACGACTTGCCCGAACCCGACGGCCCGATCAAACCCAAGGTCTCGCCCTTGTGAACGGAAAGGCTGATCCCATGTAGGATCTCGACCATTCCGGCATTGCCCCTGAGGCTGAGCGTGACATCTTTAAGATCGAGAATGGACTGGGTCATAGGATACGGAGCTTTATAATGTTTCACTCTTTTACATATGGGGCGTCATGGGTTCTGAGCAAGATGCGTGTGGCGGCTGTTTGCCTATGCACGGTGTCCGCAGTTCATGCTGAACCTGTTGAAGTCATTGCCTTGGGTGACAGCTTGACCGCCGGCTACGGGCTTATTGATCAGAATGGGTTTGTTCCCAAGATGCGGATTTGGCTGGAAGAGCGGGGATTTGATGTGCGCTTGGTCAATGCGGGCGTGTCTGGTGACACGACTGCTGGAGGGTTGTCACGGGTCGAATGGTCGCTGTCCCCTGCAACCGAGGCATTGATTGTTGCATTGGGAGGTAATGACCTTTTGCGTGGATTGGATCCTTCGGTGTCGCGCGCGAACCTCGAGGGCATTTTAAAGGTGGCACAAGACAAAGGGTTGGATGTTCTGATCGTCGGGATGGAAGCGCCGGGAAACTACGGGCCTGAATACAAGGCCGAATTCGACGCGATGTATCCGGAGCTGGCTGACGCCTATGGCGCACTGTATTTTCCAAGGTTTTTCGAAGGTCTTTACGTTGTCGGAAGCACACCCGCCGAACTGCGCGATGTCATGCAGATGGACGGCATTCACCCAAACGCCGAAGGTGTCGATCTGATCGTCGGTGCGATGGGGCCTGCCGTTGCGGAATTGGTGGAGCGCGCATCTGAGTAAGGCCGAGTTGTCCACTGTCGGCACTTGCGTTCAAGCGGTCCAATGCGCAGACCTGTAGCCTACGGGCGACGGAAAAGCCGCCCGTTTGCTGGTTTATCCCCGACGCGATAGGTGGTCTGCGACTACCGAGATCAAGGAAATGGACTAACGTCAGCCCATATCGGAATCAGGCAAGCGAAATGTTCACCGCCGCTTCGCGACCGTCGCGACCTGCTTCGAGGTCGAAGGTCACTTTCTGATTGTCAGCGAGGCCTGTAAGACCCGACCGTTCCACGGCCGAGATATGGACAAATACGTCTTTGCCGCCGTTGTCCGGTGCAATGAACCCGTATCCTTTGGTGGTGTTGAACCATTTGACGGTGCCAGTGGCCATCCGTTCTACTCCTGTCTGTCATGTCTTCCGCCGAGCAAGACGGCCCGACGAGCGCGGTCAGTCATATTCGCTTAACTGAGCCGGTTCGGAGCAGTGGTCGAAAATCGTAACTTTGCAGGTCAAGTTCTCAGGTGATTCCGAAACTGACGCAAGAAAAAAGCCAAGCTTTCTCTTTCATGTGAAACTGATTTGCCTTGGGCGATCAGCGCACCATCTTTAGTCGGTCTTATAGTTCAGGGAGAGTTAACATGTCAGGCATGGACGTGCGGGTCGCCGCAATTGCAGAACAACAAATGCTCGATAAACGCTACGCCGAGGCTCGCGCCGACATTGAGCGTAACCGATTGATCGAAAACGGACAATCCGGGGCGTTGCTGTTTGCTGCAATGGCCTATGGTGATGCGTTAGAGGAGAATTCTCTGTTCAGAGCCGCATCGCATGGGGCCAAATTGTTTTGTATTGCAGCAGCGTTTGTCATCCCGAACCTTCTTGTCATTCACGTGCTGCTCTAACACGCAGGTGTGATCGGCAAGATTTTGCGTGTGACTGCCTTTGGTGGTCACACCTTTCAGTCAGGTTAGATCGGGCTGTCGCATTGCCGCTGCAAACAGTGCTGCGGCTGAAAAAGTGACGCTGGTGACTAGAAACACAAGGATTGCCGTGGATGCAAGTGTACCTGCAACCAATGATATGGTGGCTGCGATCCAGCCAAGAACGCTTCCTGCAATGAGAGTAATAGCTGCCATATCCGACCCTTTTGACGTCAGGTTTCGTGTTATCTCTTAACGACCAGTAAATGGCCGCGAAAAAAGCACGTTTTATGGCAGCAGAGTGGCAAACCGGAGACCTGCAAAAAACAGATCCCCGGCGTTGGTTTTGGTAACGTCAGAGAACTGTAACGACGGTCCCCAATGGTACGCGGTCATACAGATCTTCAACGTGGTCGTTCAGCATCCGGATGCATCCGTTCGACACAGATTGTCCGATGGAACGTGGTGCGGTGGTGCCGTGGATACGGAAAAACGTGTCGCGTCCATTCTGGAAGAGGTATAACGCGCGCGCTCCCAGTGGATTGGAGGGCCCGCCAGGCTGGACATAGTCGTTGTCGATGAACTTTGAGTAGGTATCGGGCTCTCGTTCGATCATTTCCTGTGTCGGGCGCCAGGTCGGCCATTCCTTCTTTACCGAGATTTCAGCCGTTCCCGTAAACTCTAGTCCGGCCCGGCCCACGCCGACGCCGTAGCGGCGCGCGACACCTGGCTCGGTCACATGGTAGAGGAAGTGCGCGCGCGGCAAGATCAGGATTTGACCCGGTGCGATATCGCTTTTGATGCGTACATCCTGCGGGCGGTAGATCTTCTTGATTTGGAAAGCTTGCGCGGTTGCAATGCTTGGCGTGGCCAATCCTGCGGCGGTCACTGCAAGGAAGTAACGTCTTGAAATCATGGGTACACTCGTCCTCGTTTTTCTCTACTCGTAAAATCAAACTGAATTCTACGTTGCCAAGGCTTTAGGTGAAGGCAAGTGCGATCGCACTTGTCTGCGGCATCGTCAAACATGGATTGAGGCACAAAGGTCACAAAATGGCGTATTTTGACAACCTACGCGCTAAGGCGTTTCTAGACGCTCGCGCAAAGAAAAACCGCCCAGAGCGCAAAGGCTCCGGGCGGTTCAGAAATCATGCGTAGTGTGGCTTACGCCAGCGCGAGGTTGATCGCGCTTTCGCGGCCGTCACGGCCGGCTTCGATGTCGAAGGTAACCTTCTGGTCGTCGCTGAGGCCGGTGAGGCCGGAACGCTCAACAGCTGAGATGTGGACGAAAACGTCCTTGGAGCCGCCATCGGGTGCGATAAAGCCGTAGCCTTTGGTGGTGTTGAACCATTTCACTGTGCCAGTGGCCATGTGAAGTATCCTTGTGTTTTCCGTTGCCCGCTTTGTGCGGCAACCCGGCAAAGTCACGTCTGGATCGAGAGCTGCGTGCCGGTGTCGGAAAACAGAAGGTCGAGTAGAAGATCGTTAGCAGGGATGCATATGACAGGTTACCACCAATCTAGCAAGGGAAATGCATGGTGTTCGCATATGCTTGGCGAACCTCCGCTAGACGGAGGTTCGTCTTCATTTTTGGCGTTAGATTTTCCAGTCGACCAAGACGGCGTACCCTTCGGGCGTAGGTATTGCTTCAAGATATGGGCCGAAATTGGCCCAAAGTGCTCGAACTTGATCTGCGTTCTTGTCGGACGCCTCTTCGCTTTACACAACAGAAATGACGTACCCACTACCGTCGGATTGCATCACGTTCATGAACTGGTGAATGCCATCAAGTGACATGATCTGATCCTTGAGCGAGTGCATCATCTCGGTCGCGGCATCAATCGAGTCGGACTTCATTTTATACGGAGTTATACGTGCAAACATAAGATTTCCTTCCAAGTATGTTGAAGCGCCGCGCGTACGGACAAAACGATGACACGCTGTTGGAGCTTGACGTTACGTAACACAGATCCTTAGAAGATGCTTAAATTTGTGGCATGGCTGGAGTGGCATGCCTTTGCAAAGATCGAAATCACTTCCATATATGAAAATTGGAATGTAACTGGAGCAGTACGATGTCTGCAAAGAAAATCACTTGCCTCGATTGTGGTCAGGTCAATCGCGTGCCCGAAGATCGTCTGGATGCCGGACCCAAGTGTGGCACTTGTGGCGCGGGCCTGATGCCGGGCAAGGCCATCGAAGTCGATTGGACCACATTGCAAAAAGCGGCACGCAACGACGAAGTGCCTTTGGTCGTCGATTTCTGGGCGCCGTGGTGTGGCCCGTGCAAAATGATGGGCCCGGAATTTTCCAAGGCGGCTGGCTCGCTCAAGGGGAGGGCGCGGCTGGTCAAGCTTAACACAGAGGACTTTCCGCAATCCGGTCGTGCCTATGATATCCGGGGGATACCGACGATGATCCGCTTTGTCGGTGGACGCGAGAACGCGCGCCAATCGGGCGCCATGCGGGCGGATCAGATCATTGGTTGGGTGGGGTGAACCCTAGTTGAAAAGGGGGTCGAAACCGACCCCCCTTATCTTACTTGAGTTACGAGCCGCCGTCGGCGCCAAGGGGCATAGCCACAGCCAGCCGTTCGAGCAGAGTCACGGCTTTGACCCCATTGTCGCCGTCACTGGTGAAGTCGATGTAAATCCGATCACCTTGACCAAGATCGGTGGGAATCGCCATGTCAGAGGGCAGTTGCCAGACGCTGTGATCTGTCAACACAATAGTGTGGGCTTGACGGTCAAAGGCTAGGATCAATCCCTCAGTCTGATCGGCAAGGGCAGGAGCTGCCGCCAAAACGAGGGCCGCTGAAAACAGGATTTTGCGCATCGCAAGAAGTCCAAAAGAGGATGGCGCTCTCGGCGTGATCCGTCACACCTGCAGCCGCCGGACGGAGCCTCACGCCCGGATTTTGTGCAGATGGGGGTACTCAGTGTGTTGCGCAAGTAGGGCAGCGTGGGTGGATAGAAATAAATTCGAATTGGAGTTTCAGTCCACCCAGCTTGAAGTCATGCTATCGAACGAACTTTTTGAACTTCACCCGCTTCGGCTCAAGCGCGTCCGCGCCCAGACGGCGCTTTTTGTCCTCTTCGTAATCGGCAAAGTTGCCCTCGAACCATTCGACATGGGCGTCGCCTTCGAACGCAAGGATGTGGGTACACAGACGGTCGAGGAAGAAACGGTCGTGGCTGATGACCACGGCGCAACCGGCGAAATCTTCAATCGCGTCTTCCAGTGCGCGGAGTGTTTCCACGTCAAGATCGTTGGTCGGTTCGTCGAGCAGCAGAACGTTGCCACCTTCTTTGAGCAGACGTGCCATGTGCACGCGATTTCGCTCACCGCCTGACAGCAGACCGACTTTCTTTTGCTGGTCGCCACCTTTGAAGTTGAACGACCCGCAATACGCGCGGGAATTGACTTCGGCATCACCCAGTTTGATGATTTCGGCGCCGCCAGAGATGGCTTCCCAAACCGTGTCATTCGCGTTCAGATCGTCGCGCGACTGGTCGACATAGGCCAACTGCACGGTGTCTCCATATGACACGTCGCCTTCGTCGGGCTGTTCCTGCCCGGTGAGCATCTTGAATAGCGTTGATTTACCGGCGCCGTTCGGGCCGATCACGCCGACAATGCCGCCGGGTGGCAGGCTGAACGTCAGATCCTCGATCAAAAGCTTGTCGCCCATCGCCTTCTTCAAGCCGTTGACATCAATGACTTTCGATCCGAGGCGCGGTCCGTTCGGGATGATAATCTGCGCCCGGCCAACGCGTTCGCGCTCGGACTGGCCCGCCATCTCTTCATAAGCCTGAATACGCGCTTTGGATTTTGCCTGACGGGCTTTCTGGCCCTGTCGCATCCATGCAAGTTCGCGTTCCAGCGTCTTTTGTTTGGCTTTGTCTTCGCGCGCTTCCTGTTGAAGGCGCTTGGCTTTCTGGTCCAGCCAGCTGGAGTAGTTGCCCTCGTAGGGAATGCCACGGCCACGGTCGAGTTCGAGAATCCAACCTGTGATATCGTCAAGAAAATAGCGATCGTGTGTGACGATCAGGATCGTGCCTTTGTATTCGATCAGGTGGTTCTGCAACCACGCGATGGTTTCCGCATCAAGGTGGTTGGTCGGTTCGTCGAGCAGCAGCATGTCGGGCGCTTCAAGCAGCAGTTTGCACAGCGCGACGCGACGCTTTTCCCCCCCCGACAGTGTCGCAACATCAGCGTCGTCCGCAGGGCAGCGTAATGCTTCCATTGCGACGTCGATCTGACTGTCTAAATCCCAGAGGTTGTTCGCATCGATCTCGTCTTGAAGCGCAGCCATTTCATCAGCGGTTTCATCGCTGTAATTCATGGCGAGTTCGTTGAAACGATCAAGCTTGCCCTTTTTTTCTGCGACGCCCAGCATGACGTTTTCGCGTACGGTCAACGCCGGATCAAGCTGCGGTTCCTGCGGTAGGTAACCAACTTTTGCTCCTTCGGCAGACCATGCTTCGCCCGAGAAATCTTTGTCGAGCCCGGCCATGATCTTGAGCAGGGTCGACTTACCCGCGCCGTTGACGCCGACGACACCGATCTTGACGCCCGGGAGAAAGTTCAGGTGGATGTTTTCGAACGTCTTCTTGCCGCCGGGATACGTCTTTGAGACCCCGCTCATGTGATAGACATACTGATAGGCTGCCATGATCGCGTTCCTTTGAATTTCAGTTTTGCCGAGGGATACACGCGCAGACGGACCCGTGCAATCACGCGTGTTCAGGCTTTGTTTGGAATTGGGGTCTAGGCTTAACGGATTATTGGTCCGAAGGGTGATTCACGCCGTCATGCCAACCGATAGGTTCATAGTCTTTAGGGGTCACGCCTTCTATGCATCCAAAGTTTACACCGTATTCCTCTGGATCGGATCGGCGTTGATGATGCGTGTAAATCCCGCAGGTTTTGCAGAAATAGTGTTTCGCGGTGTGCGTGCCAAAGGTGTAAAGGCTAAGGGCCTCCGCGCCTTTGATGACCTTCAGATCGTCGCGGAAGACACTTGCGGTCGGGGTCCCCCGGCGGCGGCAATAGGAACAGTCACAGCGTCGCGCGTTTTCAAGACTGTCGCGCAGACGAACGGATAGTTCGACGGCACCGCAATGGCAGGTTATTTTGAGCGGATCATTCATTTCCGTCGCACCGAAGGTACCCGGGACTGCGACAGTTTGTAGGTTGCTTCCGGATGCGGCGGGTGGCCTTCAGTGCGGGTCCAAAACTGCGGCCCGCCCAGACGTAGCCAGAGCGGGATGGTCAGTGCCAGCCCGATCACAAAGCCACCCACATGCGCCCAATACGCCACGCCGCCTTCGTCTGCCGCTGTACCGAAGCCGCCAAAGATTTGCATGGCGAACCAAAGCCCGAGCATGATCCAGGCCGGGATCGGAAAAATGCGGAAAATGATCACGATGATGATCAGGATATCGACCTTGGCCTTAGGGAACAGCAACAGGTAACCGCCCATAACCCCGGCAATCGCACCGGATGCTCCAACAGTGGGCACTGGCGAACCCGGCGCGCTGATATAATGGATAAACCCTGCGCCCAATCCGGCCGCTAGGTAGAACAGGATAAAGCCGACATGCCCCATCTCATCTTCGATATTATCGCCGAAGATGAACAGAAACAGCATGTTACCAATCAGGTGCATCCATCCGCCATGCAGGAACATTGATGTCAGAAACCCACTGAAACCCTGGCCTTCGCTGACCAGCGCTGGGATCAGCGCATAGTCAAAATAAAAGCGCACGATTTCCTGGTCGCTCTGCATCAGCGGCCAATAGCTCAGGAAGATGCCGACATTCGCGATGATTAGTGCGTATGTGACAAAGGGCGTGCGGCCCGACGGGTTGTGGTCGCGGATTGGAAACATGTCGCGACAGTTGGCGCAAAGCGGCGGCGCGTCAAGCCGCGCCGCTTAGAAGCTGTGCGTTTCCGCCCGATGCCGTGGTATCGACGCAGACATGCCGTTCGTGACAAACGTGACCAGTGTCCGGCATCCCAGTGATCAGCGGCAGGATCGGACCAGCGCGGCGGGCCAAAGCGGCACGCAACGTACGCGCGGTTTCTCCGTCACCCCACCAGAGCAGAGCGTCTGTGGGCAGATCGGACAGCCATGCCGCATCAATATCACCCTCTGCAACGATGGCTCGTCCACCCAAGGCTTCGACTGCCTTCGCCTGCGCCGCTGCACTCTTTTCTCCCGGCCCAAGGCAAAGAATCGGTCCGCGTGCCATCTTGGTTAACACGTTGGATTCGCCGGTTGGTCCGGGCAGGGTGGTCTTTGTCATCCTGTGTTTTCCTGACGTGTTCGCCAATGCTTTGACCAGGCGGTCTTTGCTGTCCTGTGTACCCCAGTTATCAGCTCGCTCCGATGCGGGATGTCTGCGGAAACGTGTTAGGTAGTTCGGGCCACCTGCCTTGGGACCGGTACCTGACAAGCCTTCACCGCCAAACGGCTGACTGCCGACAATCGCGCCGATCTGGTTGCGGTTCACATAGATATTACCAGCTTCGATCCGTTCCGAAACATGTTGAACGCGGTCGTCGATCCGGGTTTGAAGCCCAAAGGTCAGCCCGTATCCGGTTGCATTGATCGCGTCGATCACAGCGTCGATGTCCTTGGACTTGAAGGTGGCGATATGCAGCACGGGGCCGAAAATCTCGCGCTCCATGTCTTTGATGCCAGAGACCTTGATCAGGGTGGAGGGAACAAATGTGCCGCCACGGGGCAGTGGCAAGCGGTGCAGCACACGGCCTTCGGCCTCGGCGGCATCGACATAAGAAATGATCCCGTCACGCGCCTCGGCGTCGATGGCGGGGCCGACATCGGTGCCATAGGTCCAAGGGTCGCCGATCACCAGCGCGTCCATAGCGCCCGTCAGCATCTCGGTAAATCCCTTGGCGATATCTTCCTGTACATAGAGACAGCGTAGGGCAGAACAGCGCTGACCTGCGGACTGAAACGCGGATTCGACAATCGCCTGAACCGCCTGTTCGGGCAATGCCGTGCTATCGACGATCATTGCGTTCAGACCGCCGGTTTCAGCGATGAATGGCGTGCCGGGATCAAGGTGTTTGGCAATGCTGCGATGGATGATTTGCGCGGTCTCGGTCGAGCCGGTGAAGGCAACGCCTTTTACAGCGGGGTTCGACGTCAAGGCAGCCCCGACATTACCCGCACCAGGAAGCAGTTGCAGCGCAGTCTTCGGCACCCCCGCCTCGTGTAACAACTGTGCGGCGCGATGCGCGATCAGCGGTGTTTGTTCGGCAGGTTTGGCTAGCACGGCATTGCCGGTTGCAAGGGCTGCCGCGATTTGTCCGGTGAAGATCGCCAGCGGAAAATTCCACGGACTGATGCAGGCAAAGACCCCCTGCGGGGCAGGGCCGTCCGCGCGGGCCGCGTAGTAGCGTAGGAAATCCACGGCTTCGCGCAGTTCGGCCACCGCATCTAGCAGCGATTTGCCGGCCTCGCGGGCCAAGAGTGCAAACAACTCGCCGTAGTGAGCCTCGTAAAGGTCGGCCGCCCTGTTAAGCACCTTTGCCCGTTCTGGCGCGGTTGCGTCCCAAGGTTGGGCTGCCGCGCAGGCGGCTGCCACTGTCCCAGACGTCGCCCACGTGACTGACCCCACCGTGTCGCCAGGGCGGGCGGGGTTAACCACCGGGGCTGTTGCGCCGGTGTCGGCATTGCCAAAAACCAGCGGAGCCGCAGACCATTGCACGCTGGCAAACGGCTTACGGGCAGCTTCGATCGCAGCGCGGGTGGGGCGGTGCGTCAGATCCCAACCCACTGAGTTCGGACGTTCGGGGGCAAACAGTTCGGGTCCGGTTGCCAGCTTTGGCACCAGCTGCGCGTCGAACGGATCAGATGCCACTTCCGAGGCAGGCACATCCGTATCGACAATCTGGTTCACGAAGGAACTGTTTGCGCCGTTTTCCAAAAGTCGCCGCACCAGATAGGCCAATAGATCTCGATGCGCGCCGACCGGGGCATATATACGGCAACGGGTGCCTTCCGCATCTTTGACGATATCGTGCAGCGCCTCGCCCATGCCGTGTAGGCGTTGGAATTCGAACGAGGTACGATCCTGCGCCATATGAAGAATCGCGGCCACGGTGTGTGCGTTATGCGTCGCAAATTGCGGGTAGATGCGGTTGGTCATGCCCAGCAGCTTTCTCGCATTGGCGATGTAGCTGATGTCGGTGTGATGCTTGGCGGTGAAAACTGGAAACGCTGGAAGCCCCGCCACCTGTCCCCGTTTGATCTCGGTGTCCCAATACGCACCTTTGACCAGCCGGACCATAATCTTGCGGTCCAGCCCTTCTGCCAGATCGTAGAGCCAGTCGATCACATGTCCCGCACGCGGTCCATAAGCCTGCACCACCACGCCAAACCCGTCCCAGCCCTTGAGCGACGGTTCCGACAGCACGGTTTCGATCACGTCGAGAGAGACAGACAGACGGTCTGCCTCTTCCGCGTCAATGTTAAGTCCGATCCCAGCCGAGCGCGCCAATTGCGCCAGTGTACGCAGACGCGGCACAACCTCGTTCATCACGGTGTCCTGTTGCGCCTCTTCGTAGCGCGGATGCAGCGCCGACAGTTTGACCGAAATACCTGGGTTCTCGCGAATGTCCTTGGATTTGGCTGCTTCGGCAATCGCGCTGATGGCGCGGGAATAGGACAAGTGATAGCGCCGCGCGTCTGTCTCCGTGCGCGCAGCCTCGCCCAGCATGTCATAGGAATAAGTATAGGCCTTGGCCTCCATCCTTGCGGCACGGGTCATTGCGGACTGGATCGTTTCCCCCAGAACAAACTGCGCGCCCATTTCCTTCATTGCGCGGCCTACTGCGGTGCGGATCACCGGTTCACCCAATCGTTTGATCGCGCCGCGCAGATGGCCAACAGGGCCGGGCTGTTCGTCCTTCAGCACCTTGCCTGTCAGCATCAGCGCCCATGTTGAAGCGTTCACCAGAGGTGACGTGCTTTCCCCCAAGTGACTTGCCCAGTTTGATGGCGCAATTTTGTCTTCGATAAGCGCGTCGATTGTCGCGGCATCCGGAACACGCAGCAACGCCTCGGCCAGACACATGAGCGCGATGCCCTCTTCGGTCGACAGGCCGTACTCGCTTAAGAAGACTTCCATCAGGCCGGGACGCGAATCTTCGCGGATTGCAGTAACCAGCTTGGTCGCGCGGGCCGTAATCGCGTCGCGATCCACTTGGGATAGTTCGGCGGCGATGCGCAGTCTATCCACCTTTTGCGCTTCGTCGGTATAGGTGTTTTCGTCAATCAGTGGGCGCAAGTCGGGCAACTCATCACGGGGCATGGCGATCTCCAGTCGTATCCCCTACAATATCGCGTAAATGACAGGGCAAGTGCCGGATTTTCGATGTACAGCACGGCAAATGCACTGATTTTGGAGCGAAAGGCGGGCAATTTGATTATTTCCGATTTAGACAGATTCGACCGGGCGATTCTGCAGGAGATGGCGCGAGATGGACGCGTTTCGATAACTGAACTTTCGCGGCGGATTGGCTTGTCGAAATCCCCCACGCAGGCGCGCTTGCGACGGCTTGAGGAAATGGGTGCAATCCAGGGCTACCGTGCCTTACTTGATCCGATAAGGCTTGGTCTTGATCACATCGCCTTTGTCGAAGTGAAGATGACCCAAACCCGCGAGGCTGCCTTGGCCGCGTTCAACGAAGCGGTGGCCAAGATCCCAGAGATCGAACAGGCGCACCTGATCGCCGGAAACTTCGATTACCTGCTCAAGGTGCGCACTGCGAATATGCGCAGCTATCGCAAGGTGCTGGCCGAAAAGATCTCGACACTGCCGCATGTCGCGGCGACCTCGACCTATGTTGCAATGCAAGCGGTCAAGGAAGAGACTTTCGGGAATGTGACTTGACCGATCCGGTTTGGCGCGGCCAGATGATCGTATGCGAAATTTGATTTCAGTCATTGCTGTCGTTGCGGCGCAGAGTGCGGTTGCAGATGGGTGCCCCGTCGCTCCCGACCACACTGCGGCCTTAGATGGTCTTTATGCCGAGGTTCAGCGCGCACCGAACGAGATGATCGCGCGCAACTTTTCCAACAAGTTTTGGGATTTGTGGCTCGAAGCGCCAGATGAGCCGTCACAGATGATGCTGGATGAGGCCCTGCGCGCCATGCGGATTGGTGACTATCTGCGCGCAAATAACCGGCTGAACACGCTTGTGTCTTACTGCCCGTTCTATGCCGAAGGCTACAACCAACGGGCTTTCCTGAATTATTTACGGGGGGACTATCCTGCGGTTCTGCCCGACCTTGATCAGGCGATTGCATTAAATCCGCGCCACACAGGGGCGTTGACCGGAAAGGCGTTGACCCTAATCGCGCTGGGCCGGGAGGACGAGGCACAGCCTATCCTCAAAGAGGCCGTTGCGCTGAACCCGTGGTTGGGAGAACGCGCCCTGATCAAGCAGCCCGACGGCGACGACCTTTGAGCTTGCGTCGCTGAAATTAGAAATTGCTGCAAATCGCCAATCCAAACCATTGTTTTCGCCCCATCTCCCGGCTAGGGATAATGCGATGCGGGCGTGATGGAATGGTAGACATATCGGACTTAAAATCCGAAGGCCTTTGTGCCGTGTGGGTTCGAGTCCCACCGCCCGCACCACACTACGCGACTCTGATCCTCAATTGCTTCTTGATGGCTAATTTCCTACCGAAGAATGGTATGCCCTCAATTGTT
>CANNCS010000018.1 GCA_947503115.1 uncultured Marivita sp. | reverse complement strand
CGCCCTACCGGACGTCATCACGTCAATCGGAACCAGAGATTGGGCGAAAGTGGGTCAATGATCGCAGCCCTTGGTATGATTGTATCTTTAACTGGATCAAGCCCCTAGGCTGTTCCGCGAAGGATTCGCGCATGAAATTGATTTTAGCCTTACTGGGATTTTTGATGCTTGGTGGTGTCACCACGCTGATCCTGCAAGAACCCAGTGATTCCGACCATGCGGCAGCCACCTCACGCGCGATGCTCATGGGCCTCAGCGATCCGGCGGGCGCAGGGCCGCTGGATGGTCTGCGCTTTGACACGGTCATGGGATTGCAGGGCAAACCACCCGAGCTTGTGGACTATGTGCAATTCAGTGAAGGGCTGTTCATGTCCCGCGAATGCACGGACCGCTGCAACTACCCGCCCAGCGCCTATCTGGTGCGCGAAGTGGAGGGCGGCACGGATTTCATCGTCGAAGCCTACTGCCCAACCAAAAGCACAACCATGGTTTGGCGCGGACCGGTCCGCGGCGACACGGTTCAGGGCACGGTCACATGGACGGCCACACGTTGGTATTGGGACACTCAACAGGTGCTGGAATTCAAAGGTAACCTGTCTGATCGGCCCGCCGAGGTGCTGACCACCCTATGACCAACGCTCAGACGGCGGACCTGCGCTTTTATCTTGGGCTGGCGCTTCGCCTTGTGGTGCTGATCGCGGTCCTGCTCGGCGCGGTTCACCTGTCGGCACAGGTCAAAGACGCTCTCGGGTTCGACGTCATGCCGCACAACGAAGCATTGATGCACAAGATGATCTTGCTGGGTCTTGTCAGTTACATCCTGATCACAGCATTGCCGTTCGTCCCCGGAGCCGAGATCGGCATGACCCTGCTCACCGTGTTTGGCGCGCAGATGGCGCCGTTCATCTATTTGGCAACGATCCTAAGTCTGACTCTGGCCTACAGCGTGGGCCGCCTTGTCCCGCTCGAAGCGGCGGCCCGGACCCTGCGTGCGCTGCGTATCATGCGGATTGCCGAATTTCTGGAACAGCTCTGCGCGATCGACCACAAGGACCGCGCCGAAATGCTGATCACAATGACAGGGCATCCAGCGCTACAACGGCTGGCGCGGCATCGCTATGTGGCGCTTGCGGTGCTGATCAACGTGCCCGGCAACGCTGTGATCGGAGGCGGCGGTGGGCTTGCCTTTGCCGCTGGAATGAGCGGCGTGTTCTCTATCCCCGCTTTCCTGATCACTGTGGCGATTGCAGTTTTGCCGGTACCACTGGCGATCTACGCGTTCGGTGCGTGATCCCCAAACCGCACTAAATTATAATTTTTTCAGATGCTTAATGGAAAATTCAAACTCCGCCGATTGATTGGGAGGGAATGATCTTGCCATTTCAGACAAAAACAGTCAGAAATCGCCATGCAAATACCTGACAAAAGGAATCAGAAATATGCACAGGACAGTGACAGCCCTTATCGCCCCCCTCTTGTTGACCGGAGCGGCATCAGCATCAGGCCCAGGTGAAAACCACGCCACCGGAAACAATTTTCTGGCCAATAGCGTGCTCACCTACGAGGTGTTCGAAGCATCCATCGAACATGTCGATCTCGAAGGGTGCCCGGTGGATTTCGACGCAGATGCCAATTTCTGCCGCATGACACTCGCGTCGGACCTCGCCCATGTGTTCGTGTTTTCTTATGACGGCACCCAGCCCCTCCTCGCCGTCAAAAGCTATGAACTCACAGACGGGTTTCTGCCCTTCTGAACCACGGCAAAAATAGTTAGCCATGCGGCTAGGTTTTTCTTGACAGCTCCACAAGGCCGCAATTACCTAGCCACATGGCTAACCATCTCGATTCCATATTCTCCGCAATGGCCGACCCAACCCGCCGGGCGGTGATCGAACGCCTTCTCGACGGGCCCGCCAGCGTCTCGGATCTGTACGGTCCTCATGAGATGGCGCTTCCGTCCTTCCTAAAACACCTAAACAAGCTTGAAAGCGCCGGGCTGGTGCGGTCCGAAAAGACAGGCCGCACCCGCATCCTGCACATCGAAGCCGCCCCCATGGCCACTGCCGAAGATTGGCTCGCCCGACAGCGCAAGCTGTGGGAAGGCCGACTGGATCGGTTGCAGGCGCTTGCCGAAGCCCTTGAAAGGCCCAGAACATGACCGCACCCATCGCCACTTTCCGCCTGACCCGCACAATCGCCGCAGCACATGACCGGCTTTGGCACCTGCTGACCGACGCCAAATCGCGCGAGGTCTGGGGCGCGCCCTCGGAGGATGCGGTGCTGGTTCTGGAAACCACCGATCTGCGCGAAGGCGGACAGGAACGCCACCGCTGCGGGCCTGCGGACAACCCGGAATTTACCGTCGACACCCATTGGTATCACATCGACGCTCCAACCCGCGCCTGCTTCACCGAGACCATCACCGCAGGCGGGCAGCGCTTCGGCGTGTCGTTGGTGACCTACGTTCTGGATGCAGATGGCCCGTCGACCACCCTCACCGTCGATGTCGCAGTCGCCTCGATGACCGGCGAAGACATGCAGGGTGATTTCCTATCCGGCTGGACCAGTGGCCTTGACCGGCTGGAGCATCTCATCAGCACAGGGGCGCTAAAATAACTTTCAAAACTGACCCCGCCCTACGCGATACAGACTGCTGACCATCGCGTGACGCTCGAATCGGAAACCGACGCGGACACGAAAGTCTGTGCGTTTCAACAGCTGGAGCGGCACAGCTCGGGCCGTTGACAGCGGGCGCTCAACGCCTGTGAAACAGGCACTTGATCAAGGCGAAACACCATTTTTTGCACAAAACCGCTTGCCAAACAGCCGCCGCCTTGCCTAGCCTTGAAGCACATCAGGGAACACCCCGCGCATCTTCTACGCCGCATCGAGGGCGCGCATTTTACGGGGCATAGTGGTAAGGCGGCAGGTTTTTTCACATGGATATCACCTTTCTTCTGAACGGAGAGAGCGTGGAGCTGCGAAACGTGTCCCCCACGGCAACGCTGCTCGATTGGCTGCGCGAAGAACGCGGCCTCACTGGCACCAAGGAAGGCTGTAACGAAGGTGATTGCGGTGCCTGTACCGTCATGGTGACGGACGCCCGCAGCGCCCGCGCCCTCAACGCCTGCATCCTGTTTTTGCCACAGCTTGACGGCTGCGCGGTGCGCACAGTTGAAGGCATCAGCGCCCCGGATGGCCAACTGCATCCGGTTCAACAGGCGATGATCGACCACCACGGATCACAATGCGGCTTCTGCACACCGGGCTCTATTGTGTCGATGGCAGTGGCGCATCTGAATGGCGACCGGAACCACGACGACGCCCTGGCCGGCAACCTGTGCCGCTGCACCGGCTACGCCCCGATCATCCGCGCGGCACAAGCTGCAACGCATCACCCCGTACCGGACTGGATGACAGACACGCCCCCTGCTTCTCTGGTTCAAAAATATTCCTCGGGGGGTCTGGGGGCCAGACAGCCCCCCAGCCTCAACGCCCCTGAAACGCTGGACGATCTTGCCACCGCCTACGCCGCCCAGCCTCAAGCGACGCTGATCGCAGGGGCGACAGACGTGGGTCTCTGGGTCACCAAATCCCTGCGCGATTTGGATAACGTGATTTTCCTGAACCGCTGCACCGAGCTGCAACACATCGAAACCACCGACGGCAGCTTGCGCATTGGCGCAGGTGTGACGATGGATCGGGTGCTGGCATCCGTAAAAGACCTGCACCCGACCTACGCCGAAATGATCCGCCGCTATGGCTCGGCCCAGGTGCGTGCCGCGGCAACGATCGGCGGCAACATTGCCAACGGCTCGCCCATCGGGGACAACCCACCTGCGCTGATCGCATTGGGGGCCACGCTACATCTGCGGGCGGGGGACCACCGCCGCGATATGCCGCTGGAAGAGTTCTTTATCGACTACGGCAAACAGGACCGCGCCAAAGGCGAATTCGTCGAGGCCGTCACCATCCCTCGCCACGCTCCGGGGCTGAAGGTCTACAAACTCTCCAAACGCTTCGATCAGGACATTTCCGCCGTCTGCGGCGCGTTCAACATCACCGTAACAGACGGCACGGTCAGCGAGGCCCGCATTGCCTTTGGCGGCATGGCGGGCATCCCGAAACGCGCCCAAGCGGTCGAGACTGCCTTGATCGGCAAGCCCTGGTCCGAGGCCACGATCCGCGCCGCAAAGGCGATGATGACCGAAGACTACGCGCCGCTGTCGGACATGCGAGCCTCTGCCGATTACCGCCTGCACGCGGCTGAAAACATGCTGCTGCGCTATTGGCAGGAGGATCAGGGGATCGCGTCCAATGTCCTGGAGGTGTCGCCATGACAGTTGCAAAGCCTCTCCCCCACGACGCGGCGCATCTGCATGTCACCGGACAGGCGCGCTATGTCGATGACATCCCGACCCCAAAGGGCACACTGCATCTGGCCTTCGGTCTGAGCAGTATTGCCGCCGGGCGGATCAGCTCCATTGATCTCGACGCAGTGCGTACTGCACCGGGCGTTGTCGGTGTCTGGGAAGCAAAGGACCTGCCCAGCGATTGCGATTGCTCGCCCTCGGCGCAGGACGAACCTATGCTGTCGGGCGCCACGATCCACTATCTTGGTCAGCCGATCTTCCTGATTGCCGCCACCAGCCATCTCGCCGCCCGCAAAGCGGCGCGTCTGGGCCAGATCAGCTATGCCGAACGCGATGCGATCCTGACAATCGACGAGGCGCTGGCCGCCGACAGCCGATTTGAGGACGGACCCCGCATCTGGGAAAAAGGCGATGCGGGCGAAGCCATCGACACTGCCCCGCGCCAGATCAGCGGCGTGATCGAGATGGGTGGGCAAGAGCATTTCTACCTTGAAGGCCAATCCGCCATGGCCCTGCCGCAGGAAGGCGGCGACATGGTGGTACATTCCTCGACCCAGCACCCGACCGAAATTCAGCACAAAGTCGCGCACGCGCTGCACCTGCCGATGCATGCCGTTCGGGTCGAAACCCGGCGCATGGGCGGTGGCTTTGGCGGCAAGGAAAGCCAAGGCAACGCGCTGGCGATTGCCTGTGCCATTGTCGCAGCAGCCACCGGCCGACCCGCCAAAATGCGCTATGACCGCGACGATGATTTCATGATCACCGGCAAACGGCACGATTTCCGCATCGAATATCGTGTCGGGTTCGACGATCGTGGCGTGATCTCGGGGGTGGAATTCGAACAATACACCCGCTGCGGCTGGGCACAGGACCTGTCGATTCCCGTGGCCGACCGCGCCATGCTACATGCCGACAACGCCTATCACCTGCCAAATGCACGGATCGAAAGCCACCGGCTCAAGACCAACACCCAAAGCGCCACCGCGTTTCGAGGCTTTGGCGGGCCGCAGGGGATGTTGGGGATCGAGCGGGTGATGGACCATATCGCCTATGATCTGGGTCTCGACCCGGTCGCGGTCCGGCGGGCAAATTACTATGCGGCAGAGGTCGAGGGGGGCCAGCCCCCCACGCCTGCGGCGCCCCCCCGGAGTTTAACGGGCAAGATGAACGAGCAAGACATCGCCTCGCGCGGGTCCGAAGAGCTTGTCACGAACACGGGTGCTGCGGGAGCCGTTGCGGCTCAGACCACGCCTTACGGGCAGGTGATCGAGGATTTCATCCTGCACGAGATGACGGATCGGTTGCTGGGTGCTGCAGACTACGAGACGCGGCGCGCTGCAGTCGCGGAGTGGAACGCGGGCAATGCGGTGATCAAGAAGGGGCTTGCCTTTTCGCCTGTGAAGTTCGGGATTTCCTTCACTCTGACCCACCTGAACCAAGCCGGCGCCTTGGTGCATGTGTACCAGGATGGCTCCATCCACATGAACCATGGTGGCACCGAGATGGGACAGGGCTTGTTCCAGAAGGTTGCGCAGGTGGCCGCTGATCGCTTTGGCGTGCCACTGGAGATGGTGAAGATCACGGCGACGGATACGGGCAAGGTACCGAACACCTCGGCCACGGCGGCCTCAAGCGGTTCGGACCTGAACGGCATGGCGGTCAAGGCGGCCTGTGACACGATCCGCGACCGGATGGCGAACCATCTGGCCAGTCTGCATCAATGCGATGCCCGCGAAGTGGTCTTTGCTGATGGGCAGGTGAGTGTGCCGGGGGAGACCTACAGCTTCGCAAAGGTGGCCCAATTGACCTATGAAGCGCGGATCAGCCTCTCGGCCACAGGGTTCTATCGCACACCAAAGCTCAGTTGGGACCGGATCAAAGGCCACGGTCGTCCGTTCTTTTACTTTGCCTATGGCGCGGCGCTAAGTGAAGTCGCCGTAGACACGCTGACCGGCGAATATCGCATTCTGCGCACTGATATCCTGCATGATGCGGGGTCGTCGCTGAACCCGGCTTTGGATATCGGTCAGGTGGAAGGCGGGTTTGTGCAGGGTGCAGGCTGGCTCACAACCGAGGAACTGGTTTGGGACTCGGTCGGACGGCTGCGCACCCATGCCCCCTCGACCTACAAGATCCCCGCCTGCTCGGATCGACCTGATGTGTTTAACGTGGCACTTTGGGACGGGCGCAACCGCGAGGACACGATCTATCGTTCCAAGGCGGTGGGCGAGCCACCCTTCATGTTGGGCATGTCGGTGTTTCTGGCCCTGTCAGACGCGATTGCCGCCTGCGGCGCGGGCTATCCATCGCTCGATGCGCCCGCAACACCGGAGCGGGTGCTGGCTGCCATCGAAAGGGTGCGAGATGGCATTTGATCTTACGCCCCTGCGCGCCGCCATCGCAGCACATAGCCGGGTCGCCCGTGTGGTGATTGTCGAAGTGCAGGGCTCGTCCCCGCGCGAAGTGGGCGCGTCGATGCTGATTTGGGACGGCGGCCAATCGGGCACCATCGGCGGTGGCGCTTTGGAGTATCAGTCAGCGCAATGGGCGTTCGCCCGCGAAGGCCTCAGCCGTCATCCACTGGGTCCGGAGCTTGGACAATGCTGCGGCGGTGTGGTGACTTTGCTGACCGAGGTCTTCGATGCTGACAGGCTTGCCACGTTGGACGGTGAGAGCGTCATAGCCCGCGGTCCGGGCGAGATGCCATTGGCGGTCAAACGCCTGACCACGTGCGCGCGCAATCAAGGCGTAGACCTGCGCCCGCGCATGGTTCAGGGCTGGTTTGTCGAACCCATAGCCCAACCCACACAACCGATCTGGATTTGGGGGGCGGGCCACGTTGGGCGCGCTTTGGTCGATGTGCTGCTCCCGATCCCCGAGATCGAAATCACTTGGGTCGACACCGCCCCCAACCGCTTTCCCGACACAATCCCCGAGGGTGTCAACGCCCTACCTGCCGGCGATCCGCTGCGCGTCGTTCCGCACGCGCCAGACAACGCCGCACATCTGATCCTGACCTATTCCCACGCGCTGGACCTCAGCCTGTGTGACGCGCTGCTGCACCACGGGTTCGGGTTCACCGGGCTGATCGGGTCCGACACGAAATGGGCCCGCTTCACGTCCCGTCTTCGCAAGATGGGGCATTCCGACGCCCAAATATCGCGCATTTGCTGTCCGATTGGGCAAAAAACCCTTGGCAAACACCCTCAGGCAATTGCCGTTGGTGTCGCCGCGCAGCTATTGAGCCTTTCAACGACAAACGCAGGTGTCCAGTGCCCGACGATCTCCTTCGCCTCTCAGGCCTGACCAAAGCCTATCCCGGCGTTGTCGCCAATGACGACGTGTCCTTCGACATCCGCGAAGGGGAAATCCACGCGCTGCTGGGAGAAAACGGCGCTGGCAAGTCGACGCTGGTCAAGATGATCTACGGCCTGGTGAAACCAGACAAGGGCACGATGACCCTGCGCGGCGCGCCCTATGCACCGTCTGAACCAAGTGCGGCGCGCACCTCTGGTGTTGCAATGGTGTTCCAGCATTTCTCGCTCTTTGATGCGCTTGATGTCGCCGAGAACGTGGCGCTTGGCATGGAGAACCCACCGCCCCGACACGATCTGGCGCGGCAGATCCGAGAGGTGTCGGAAACCTATGGCCTGCCGCTTGATCCGTCGCGCACCGTCGGCACGCTGTCGGCGGGTGAACGGCAACGGGTCGAGATCATCCGCTGCCTGCTGCAAGACCCAAAGCTGCTGATCATGGACGAGCCGACGTCGGTTCTGACGCCACAAGAAGTGGAGATTCTGTTCAAAACCTTGCGCCAGTTGAAGGCCGAGGGCACCGCGATCCTTTATATTAGCCACAAGCTCGAAGAGATCCGCGCGCTGTGCGATCATGCGACGGTTCTGCGGCTGGGCAAAAAAGTCGCCACCTGCACGCCCGCCGAGACCACAGCACGCGCCATGGCGGAAATGATGATCGGGTCAAGCTTTGCATCCCCCGCCGCCAAACACACCACCCCGGGCGAGGTGCTTTTGCGCGTCGACAACCTGGCAATGCCAGCACCCGGCGCGTTCGGCACACCTCTTCGCGGCATCAGCTTTGAACTGCGTGCTGGCGAGGTTCTGGGGTTTGGTGGCGTTGCCGGAAACGGGCAGGATGAGCTTTTGCTAGCACTGTCAGGCGAACGTACCACCAAACGCGGTACGATCTGGGTCAAGGGCGCGGATGTCAGCCGTGACGGGCCGGTGGACAGGCGCGCGGCGGGCTTCTTGACCGCACCCGAGGAGCGGTTGGGTCATGCCGCAGCGCCCAATATGAGCCTGACGGAAAACGCGGTTCTGACGGCAGGGCGCAGGCAACGGTTGGTGAAAAAGGGCTTTATCAACTGGGGCCGCGCGGATCGGTTTGCGCAGGACGTGATCAAACGCTTCGATGTGCGAACCCCCGGCACACATGTGGCCGCACGCGCGTTGTCTGGCGGTAATTTGCAGAAATTTGTCATCGGGCGTGAAGTGGCGCAAAACCCTGACATCCTTATCGTGAACCAACCGACCTGGGGCGTCGATGCTGCGGCGGCCGCCGCGATCCGGCAGGCGTTGCTTGATCTTGCCTCTCAGGGGGCCGCGATCCTTGTGGTCAGTCAGGATCTGGACGAGTTGCTGGAAATCGCCGACCGCTTTGGCGCGCTGAATGAAGGGCGGCTGTCTGCACTGAAACCGGTGGCGCAGCTCAATATGGAAGAGATCGGCCTGATGATGGGTGGCGCACATGACATGGAGGCGACCCATGTGGATGCGTGACGCCTTTGCCGAACGAACCAGCTCTGGGACAACCGAGCTTTTGCATATTTATGAAAAGAAGAAGCCAGCAAGGAGCGCTGTCCTGCCCACTTCTTCTTTTTCCAAATATGCACATTCCGACCGATGCCACAGGAACCACCGGGAGGAGTGCGCATGATCCAGCTTGAAAAACGCCCGCAGCCGTCAAAGGCCTGGACGGTGGCAACACCGATCCTCGCAGTCATCCTGACGATGATCTTCGGCGGGATCATGTTCAGCCTGATTGGCACTTCGCCGGTCGAGGCGATCCGGACGATTTTTTGGGATCCGCTGTTTCATCCACAGTTTGCGGGCTTCTCGCGGCCGCAATTGCTCGTGAAGGCGGGGCCTCTCATTCTGATCGCCATTGGCCTGTCAATCGGGTTTCGGGCGGGCATCTGGAACATCGGAGCCGAGGGGCAGTACATCATTGGCGCGATCTGTGGGGCGGGCGCCGGGTTGGCGCTTTATCCGATGGACTCGGCGCTGATCCTGCCGCTGATGATCGTGGCGGGTGCATTGGGTGGATGGGCGTGGGCGATGATACCCGCAATGCTGAAAGTCAAATTCGGCACCAATGAAATCCTTGTCTCACTCATGCTGGTCTATGTCGCAGAAAACCTGCTGGCCTCGGTGTCGTCGGGCATCCTGCGCAATCCCGAAGGCATGGGTTTTCCAGGATCGCGCAACCTGTCGCAATGGTCGTCGTCGCAGAATCTCGAACTGATCCCAAACACCGGGATGCATCTGGGTGTGCTCACTGCGTTCATCGCGGTGATCCTCGCCTATGTGCTGCTGACGCGGCACATTCAAGGCTTCAACATTCGCCTGACCGGAGAAGCCCCTCGCGCAGCAAAGTTCGCCGGTGTGTCGCCTGCCCGCACCATCCTGTTCTGCCTTGGTCTTGCTGGAGCATTGGCCGGGATGGCGGGGCTGTTCGAGGTGACGGGACCTGCCGGTCAAATCAGCATCGACTTCGGCTCGGGCTACGGCTTCACCGCGATCATCGTGGCATTCCTTGGTCGTCTGCATCCGGTGGGCATCCTGCTGGCCGGGCTGCTGATGGCGCTGACCTATATCGGTGGCGAACTGGCGCAGTTGATGCTGGGCGTACCGGGTGCATCAATCCAGCTGTTTCAGGGGATGCTACTGTTCTTCCTGCTTGGGGTGGACGTGCTGACAAATTACCGCGTGCGGATCGGCAAGGGAGAACTGGCATGAGACAGATGAGCTGGATGCCGATTGGCATGGGCTTCATGATGGGCGCGATGGCCCTGATGATAGTGCATGGCATTCTGACTGGCGACGGTGGCGCGTCGGGTGTGCTGTTTGTGCTGGCCCATGCGGCGGTGATTGCGCTGGCCGCGCTGGGTGTCGGCTTGGGACTGCACCGTCGCTGGCCTGTACTGGCGCGGATTCTTGCACACCGTCCCACACTGCGACATATCGGGCTGATGTTGGTCATAGCGCTTGCGACGGCGGGGATCATTCACCTGATCCACGGAGCACCGACATGGATTTGAGCAGCATCAACCCAGTTCTCCTGGTCGCCTCGATCATGATCTCGGCCACGCCGATCCTGCTGGCCGCGATTGGGGAAATGGTGGTCGAGAAATCCGGCGTTCTGAACCTGGGTGTCGAAGGCATGATGATCACCGGTGCGGTCATTGGCTTTATCGTCGCCATCAATACCGGCGCACCGCTGCTGGGATTTGCCAGCGCGGCCATTGCGGGCGCTGTGTTGTCGCTGACATTTGGTGTTCTAACGCAAGTGTTCCTGTCAAACCAGGTCGCCACCGGGCTGGGTTTGACGCTTGTGGGCCTCGGCCTGTCATCGCTGCTGGGCAAGCCTTATGAAGGGCAAAAGACCGTCACCCTGCCCAAGCTCGACATCCCGATCCTGAGCGACCTTCCCGTGGTTGGCCGGATGCTTTTTTCGCATGACATCATGGTCTATCTGAGCCTTTGCATCGTGGTCGCCGTATGGGGGTTCCTGAAATACACCCGCGCAGGTCTGATCCTGCGGGCCGTGGGCGAAAGCCACGAAAGTGCGCACGCCTTGGGTTACAAGGTGATCCGCGTGCGGATGATGGCGATCATGTTTGGCGGCGCTTGCGCCGGGCTGGGCGGCGCGTATCTGAGCCTTGTGCGTGTACCACAATGGACCGAAGGTATGACGGCAGGTGCGGGCTGGATCGCACTGGCCATCGTGGTTTTTGCAAGCTGGCGCGCGGGACGTATCCTGATCGGTGCATATCTTTTCGGCGGCATCACCGTGCTTCAACTGAATCTGCAAGCCGCGGGTCTGACATGGGGGGTGCAGTACTTGTCCATGTCGCCATATCTGATAACGATCCTCGTGCTTGTTTTCATCTCGTCCAACCGCAGCCGCAGCAGCCATGATGCGCCCGCGAATCTTGGACAGACGTTCCATGCGACCCGGTGACAAAACTGGGCGCATTCAATCAATCGGGGCCGCTGCTGCCCCACCAACCGGGAGAACCCCTATGATCCGCAGAACCCTACTTGCGACCGCTGCCGCGGGCCTGACACTGGCCTTTGGCGCTCCTGCCATGGCGCAGGACGTGACCAAGGCATGTTTCGTCTATGTTGGCCCCATCGGCGACGGTGGCTGGACCTACCAGCACCATCAGGGCGCATTGGCCGTCAAGGAAGAGTACGGCGACAAGGTCGAAATCGCGTGGCAGGAAAGCGTGCCGGAAGGTGCCGACGCAGAGCGTGTCATCACCCAGATGGCGCTGTCTGGCTGCAACATCATCTTCACCACATCCTTTGGCTACATGGACCCGACCAACAATGTCGCGGCCAAGTTTCCGGATGTGAAGTTCGAGCACGCCACAGGCTACAAGCGCGAGCATCCGAACGTATCCAGCTACAACGCGCGCTTCTATGAGGGCCGTGCCGTTGTTGGCCACATCGCGGGCAAGATGACCAAGACCAACAAGATTGGCTACATCGGCTCCTTCCCGATCCCTGAAGTGGTCATGGGCATCAACTCCTACTACCACCACGCCAAGCTGGCGAACCCGGATGTAGAGCTGGTGGTGACCTGGGCCTACACATGGTTCGACCCCGCGAAAGAGGCTGACGCGGCACGCGCGATGCTGGACCAAGGCGTCGACGTGATTACCGCGCACACCGACTCTACCGCGCCACTGGCCGAGATCGCCAAGGAAGGTGGCTCTGCATGGGGCTTTGGCCAGGCGTCCGACATGGCGGCCTTCACCACCAATGACGACGGCACCGCCGGACCGCGCGTTGCCTCGATCATCGACGAATGGTCGCCCTACTACGTCAAGCGCGTCGGCCAACTGATGGACGGCTCTTACGAGCAGATCGACAGCTGGGCAGGCATGCCGGAAGGCGAAGTCGTCATCGGCGCTATGAACGACGCGATCCCGGCAGACGTGAAGGCCGAAGCGCAAGCCATGATCGATGCCATCACAGCGGGCGAATACCACCCGTTCACCGGCCCGATGAACAAGCAGGATGGCTCTGCTTGGCTGGCCGAAGGCGAAACCGCCGGTGACGGCGATTTGCTGAGCATGGGCTTCTACATCGAAGGCATCATAGGCGACATCCCGAACTGATGTCGGGCCCGGCCTTTGCCGGGGGTGCACGGAACAAAGAACGCCCGGGGGGAACCTCGGGCGTTTTCTATTGGAGGATCACCTTGCGGTTTGGCCCCGCCCGAGAACCCGATCAGTGTATCGCGGATGTCGAAAGAAAGCCTAAAGTAAAGTGCATGATGCGGCGCAATGCTGGAACGACAGCTATTCATTGCACGCTCCAAGCACCGGCCGTTCACGCCAGCCGATCATATAGGCGATCCGATTATCTTGGTCAGGACCTTAAAAGTTTCAACCAGAACGCGACGCACCGACGGGATGAAACGGTCTTCATTGTGGCTGACAAGCCATTGATCGTAGTCCAGTTCCCCAATTCTTCGATGAACCTGTTTGTAGATGTGCCCAGCACCTAAAAAACCTATCAGCGGTCCGCGAGCTTTTGCAAAGTGACGGCCGAACGCTGGCCCAAGGTGCCTTGTGTTGGCTTCTGGCAAAATCCGAACGAAACATTCCGGGGCCGGGCGCACGAACTGCAAAACAAGCCGCCGAGAATGCCGCAGCAATCGCGTTCGGCGCTTTATCAGATAGCGTAATGGCGGAGATTGAGTCCTTGATAGCTCGTGACCCGGAGGGCGTTCCGCGCGCCCGCTGAAACGGACACCGCGAAAGCTGGCGCCAATGACGGCTTTGTCCCGCAAAAGTTGACCTCTGTCTTTGCACCAGCGAACCAAGGACATTCATCCACCCCTTGACTCTCCTCCTCCCCTCCGGCCCCTTCGGACACAAACCGACAGGAGCCCCCCATGCACCCTTTCCACGACGAGCTGAAAACCCGCCTCGTGCGCTATTGCGCGATCGACAGCCAAGCGGACATGGACAGCCCCGGCGCGCCCTCAACCGAGTGTCAGCACGACATGCTGAACCTCATGGTCGCCGAACTGACCGACATGGGCGCGCGGGACGTTACGAAAACGCCCTATGGCACTGTAATCGCAACGATCCCCGGCACCGTGCCCGGCCCGACCATCGGGTTTCTGGCCCATGTCGATACGGCCCCGCAATTCAACGCAACTGGTGTGAAACCGCGCGTGATCGAAGGTTACAATGGCGGCGTGATCACCTATCCCGATGATGCTGATCTTCTACTCGACCCGGCCGCGTTTCCCTATCTTGCAGACAAGGTCGGGGATGACATCGTCACCGCCTCTGGCCTGACCTTGCTGGGGGCCGATGACAAGGCAGGTGTGGCCATCGTCATGACCGCCGCGCGACACCTGCTGCAAAACCCCGAGATCAAACGCCCCACGATCCGCGTCGCCTTTACCCCTGACGAAGAGATTGGCCGCGGCGTCGATCCCAAGTTGCCCGCCGACCTGGGTGTCGATTTCGCCTACACCTTCGACGGCGGCGATCTGGGCGAAGTGACCTACGAGACCTTTTCGGCCGACTTCGCCGTGGTCACCGTCACTGGTGTGTCGATCCATCCTGGTTGGGCCAAAGACAAGCTGGTCAACGCCATCCACCTTGCATCCAAGATCATCGACACCCTGCCGCAAGTCACGATGACCCCCGAGACCACTGATGGCGTCGAAGGCTTTATCCACGCCGTCGACATGAAAGGCAGCGCCGACCAGATGGAGTTGCGCTTTATCCTGCGGGATTTCGAACGCGATGGGCTCGAAGCCAAAGGCACGTTACTGAGACAGGTGTGTGACACCATCGCCGCCACCGAACCCCGCGCCCAGATCACCTGCGCCATCACCCCGCAATACCGCAACATGCGCTATTGGCTTGAGGATGACATGACACCGGTCACGCTTGCCCGAACGGCACTGGCTGATCTGAATATCCCCGAGATTTCGGCCCCCATCCGGGGCGGCACCGACGGATCACGCTTGACCGAATTGGGCGTGCCCTGCCCCAACCTGTTTACGGGGATGCAGAACGTTCACGGCCCGCTTGAATGGGTATCTGTGCAGGACATGACCAAGGCCACCGATCTTTGCCTACGGATCGCGGAACGCGCTGCTCAACCCAGCTAAAGGCGCCTATTCGTCGTCGTCCGACCAGCGCTTCATGTAATCGGTCTGATACACACCGCCCTGCGCCTGTTCGCTCAACGGCTTGCGCACGGCGTAGTGCAGGATCACCGGAGACCCGGCAGGAAGTTCCCCCCGGATACGTGGGCGCACGCCAGTTTCATTCGGGTTCGTGGTGCGCGCCGTCTTGGCCGCATGCGCGGGGCGGATCGGCTGCAACAGCAGATCCAGCACCTCGTATCCCATCGCCTTTTGCCAGAACCCGTACACCATCTCGGGTGTGATCTGATAAAAGCCATGATTGATCCAGTTGTTGCAGGGGGAATGACCGATCAGCACACCACCAGGGCGCAGCATCCGGTCGATATTGCGATAGGCGGTGGGCAGTTCAAACACATGCTCGCAGGTGCCGCCGTCGTAGATCACGTCGAACCGCGAAGTCAGATCTTCACCGACGGGCTGCGTCAGGTCGTTGATGACACTGGCGTCCTCGAAATCCGGAAAATCGAGCGAATCGACGCTGTCAAAACCTAGCTTGGCAAAGAAGGTCTCGCTGTAGGCGTTGTCCGGGTTGCGCAAGTCATCTTCGGTCAAGCCCGGCAAATGCGTGTTGATCGCCGTTTCAAAATCCTTGGCCGATTGGCCGCGGCGGCTGCCAACAAAGCCCTGCCGCCCCAGCATGAGAAACGCCCCACCAAGCTGATGTCCCTTGACGGTTTCAATCAGCAACGTACCCAACGTATCCGGTATCGACATGGAATTTTCTCACCAATCACAATTGACTGGCACCATCCGCCGGGACGGGAACCATTGCAACCCGGCCCCGACCGATGACGCGACGCAGCGATGCGCGAAAACACCATACTGTGCGGGTTTAGTCGCTACCCTGTAACGATTGTAGATAGCCCACGAGATCCGCGATTGGTTCCGACACAAGGACCGGCTGACCGTTAGGCAGTTTCATCGGCGTGTTGGCCACACCCTCGAAGTAGGGACCATAGACCGGCATAGGCGATCCGTGGCTGACCAGCGGGTCGGTTCCGTCGATCCGTTTTAGCACCCGCTCCAACGGAAAAGCACCGCCATGGCGCGATGCCAGCGCGGTGAGGTCGATAGGCTGCAACACCAACGCCCCCGCCAATGGCCCCTGCCCTTTGGCATCGGCACCATGACAGGTGGCACAGTGGGTCTGGAACAGCGCACGTCCCTGATCAACATCCTGCGCCAAGGCAGGCGCAGTGGTGAAGGCAAGAAGGGTAAGGCAGGCAAAAGCACGTCGCATGGAAAACACTCCGTCTGACGAAAGATACAGCAATCATGGACGACAGGCCGCCGTTCCGCGTTGATCCGGATCAATCCTTTTGAGGTCTTGCCCAAACGTTCTAGCTTTGAACCATTGTGTAATTAGGATTTGCCATGCGCCGTTTGTTTTTGATCCTTCTTCTAAGCCTCGCCAGCCCGGCCATTGCCCAAGACACCGACCTTGAATTGGTACTGCTGGCCGACGCCTCCGGGTCCATCGATCAGCGCGAGATCGACTTTCAACGCCAAGGCTACGCGCAGGCGATCACTGATCCAGAGGTGCTCGCCGCCATTGCCAACACCGCCTATGGCAGCATTGCCGTCACCTATGTCGAATGGGCCGCCAATCAGGCGGTGGTCGCCGACTGGACACAGATCGACGGGCCGGACAGTGCAACACTGTTTGCCACCGAGCTTTTGAACAAACCGCGACAGGCTTATGGACGTAACGCAATTGGCGCCGCGCTGCTTGAAGGGCTACGTCTGATGGACACCAACGAATTCGACGGCTGGCGGCGGGTGATCGACTTTTCCGGCGACTCTGTGCGCAACTACTCTGGGCCTTCCATTGCCGAATCCCGCGATGCTGTTGTGGCGGCAGGTGTGACAATCAACGCGCTGCCAATTCTGCGCCCCGACGACCCCGGCCGCGCCCAAGGCGGGCTTGAGGCGCAATACGAGGCGCAGATCATCGGCGGGCTGGGGGCATTTGTGGTGACCGCAGAGAACCGCGCATCCTTTGCCGAGGCGGTAAAGCGCAAACTGATTTTGGAAATCTCAGGCGAGATGCCCACGCAGGATGTGGCCAATGTGGGCCCCATTCTGCCTTAGGCGAAGCCTCTTCGAAGGGGCTTCCCCGCGTTACTCGTCGTTACTCGTCCAACGATCCGTGCACAGCCAAAAGCGCCATATCCGCCTCTTGCGGTTCAATCACGCGAAAGGCTTCGTTCACACCCGCTTCGGTCAACTCGCGGCTCACTGTCAGCAACGTGTTGGGCGCATGTTCGTCACATAGCTCTGCCATATGTGCGATTTCAGCCTCGGCCACGGGTCGTGCGGCGTCAACCGACGGTGCGCCATAGATATCGACGAAATGCTGAGCAAGGCCATCGACAAGCGCCGCATGCTCCGCCGGTTCCATCTGTGTCACCGCGACAAAGCTCACCCGACCAAAGGTCTCGGCCCCAAGCCAACCGTTCGAGAACGCTTGCTTTGCGCGCCCCTCAAGATCACCTTCAGACCAGTTCGAAAACTCGAACCCACCCGAGATGCACCATTCGCCGGTCCGCGCCGGAGAATGAAAGACACGCTGATCGCTCTCGTCGAAATGAATGGCACGGGCGAGTTTCATGAACGGATCTCCAATAGGTCGGTCACCGGCAAGAGCATGGTCTGCCCATCGGTGCGAAGCAAGAGGCCAAGCGTTTCGTCCAGCCCCAGAAAATGCCCTGATTTGCCGATAAACGTGCCGTCCTGCCCCATCCCATAGGCCAGCCCGGACCATTCGGCATGCAGTGGCCCCATGCCCACGCTTTCCCAGCGGCTGATCCAGTTCAGCAGATGACGGGACCAGCTTTCCAGCAAATCGGTCGGTGTCAGATCTCCGCAACCTTCGCTCATCAGGTCGGTCTCATCGGGTGTGTCACCGCCTGCAATTTGCGGCCGCGTGAAGACAAGCTCGAACCCGGTGACCAGCCAGCCGGGTTCCTCGGTCGGATCGGCCATGTCGGTTGCCGCGCGCAGCCCGCCGCACACCGCCCCGTTCACTCGGATCGGCCCGTCCCAGCACAGATGAACGGCAAGCTCTGACGGCCCCAGAGCGCCTAGCGCGTTTTGCACCGCAACCCCGGTGAGCGGCAGCATCGCCGCCGCATCCGCAAGCGCCACTTCGGGGGCCAGAACAATGGCCGCCTGCAACCGTTCAGGTGTCACATCGTATAGGATAGTACCCGCGTCACAGCCCTGCGCCGCCTCGGCACAGGCGGCTTCGAACGGGTCCGCCCCCGCCGCATTGATGCCTTGCATCAGCGGCGGGAACACCGGTCCTGCGGTCATGCCTTGCCAGCTGCGATCAGCGAGCGGGCCAGATCGCGGAACGCGCCGGCCTGCGCGCTGTCAGGTTTCGACACAACGATCGGCGCACCGCCGTCTGCCGCCTTGCGAATGTCGAGATGCAGCGGGATTTCCGCCAGCAAAGGCACTCCGATCTTGGCCGCTTCCGCCGCGACACCGCCATGGCCGAAGATGTGCTCTTCATGGCCGCAGTTCGAACAGATATGCGTCGACATGTTCTCGATAAGCCCGACAATCGGCACGCTCATCTGGTTGAACATGTCGATCCCCTTGCGCGCATCCAGCAAAGCCACGTCCTGCGGGGTCGAGACCACGACCGCCCCGTCGACATGCGCCTTCTGAGACAGGGTCATCTGCACGTCACCGGTGCCCGGCGGCAAATCGACCAAAAGCACATCCAAAGCGCCCCACTGCACTTGCATCATCATCTGCTGCAACGCGCCCATGAGCATCGGCCCACGCCAGACAACCGCCTGACCTTCGTTCACCATCAGGCCGATAGACATCATGGTCACGCCGAAGTTGCGCATCGGCAGGATCGTTTTTCCATCCGGGCTGGCGGGTCGTCCCGACACCCCCAACATGCGCGGTTGGCTTGGACCATAAACATCCGCATCAAGCAAACCAACGCGGCGGCCTTCAGCGGCCAGCGCACAGGCGAGGTTTGCCGACACCGTGGACTTGCCCACGCCGCCCTTGCCCGAAGCAATCGCCAGAATGCGGTCCACACCGGGGATCTTTTCGGGGCCTGCCGGTTTCGGCTTGGCCCCACCTTTCAAGTCGGGCGGCGGCTTCGGCGCGGAATGCGCCGTCATCACCGCCGATACGCTGGCCGCGCCCAGCGCCTTCACCGCGTCTTCGGCGGCCTGCCGTACAGGTCCATAAGCCTCGGCCTTGTCCGGGGCCACTTCGACCACAAAGCGCACCGCGTCGCCGTCCACGTTCAGTGCACGAACTACGCCAGCCGCCACAATATCCTGTCCCGAGACCGGATCGGTCACGGCTTTCAATGCGGCTAAAACCGCGTCGCGTGTCAGAGCCACGTTCAGTCCTGTCCCTTAATGGTGCCGGTAACCACATGTTCCAGATCGAGCCCGTCGATCGTCAGAACCACCTTGGCGTCAAAACTCTTGCCGCTGGTTTCGGCGTCGCGCATCGCCTCTTCAATCGCCTGCTGGGATGTGACCCCAACCTGCTTGAGGAACTTGCGCATCGACATGTTGAAATCATCGCTCATCGGTCTTCTCCCTTGGGCATCTGCTCGTTCTTGGCGAGCTAGAGCGTTGACGGGTGTAAGCCAGCGCCTTTAGGCTTTCAAGCAAGGAGGCGACCCAGAATGACCGCAATCCGCAAACAACTGTCTTTTTATGTGGCCGCAGCAATGCTTGCCGCACTTGGACAGACCGCTCAGGCGCAGGACAAAACATTCACGTTGGCCGCGCCAGAGACTTTGGTCTCGTCCGGTCTGCTGAAATACATCCTGCCGCGCTTTACGCTCAAGACCCAGACACGCATTACGCTGACCACACCTGAAGCCGCGTCTGATGCGCAATTCGGAACATCCGGAATTGTCGCTTTCGAAGGCCTCGACACCGTTTGGAAGTTCGACGCAGGCGACGACCCGGACGCCCAGCGCTTTGCCGATTGGCTGCGCTCGGATGTAGGACGCAACACGGTCGACAGCTATCAGGTCGACGGGGTCGCGCTCTTCACCTCAGAGATCAAGGTCGAAAAAGTGGTGGTTCAGATCACCTACGATGGTGACGCTCTGCGCGGCGAGGAAGTGTCTTTGTCCCACTGCGGACGCTGCCACGTGGTGAGCGACAAGAACCGCATGAACTCTATCGGCTCCACGCCGTCTTTTGCGGTGCTGCGGACCCTGCGTGATTGGGAGGATCGGTTTCAGGCCTTCTACGTACTGAACCCGCACCCGGCCTTCACCCAGATTGCAGATGTGACAGAACCGTTCGATGCGATGCGACCGTCACCGATCCACGCGGTCGAGATGACGCTCGACGATCTGGAAAATATCATGGCCTTCGTGCAGGGCATCGCCCCTGCCGATCTTGGCAGCCCGATCCAGTCCTTGCAGGATTAAGTCGGAACGCCGTTAAACCGGAGTTGATCCGCGATTTCGAAATCGCGGCAAGCGCGTTCCGACGCGCTTGCCAAGCCGTTTCGAAACGGCGTCTCCGCTTAATGATCCTTACGTTTCGAGTAAGGCGTCTCTTTCAGGTAGTCATCCGTCGTGCGCGGAATTCGCGCCTCGCCCATTGAAAATGGGTTGTTCTGCGAATGGTACTGCGCCTGAATCCGGCAATTGTCGCACATCTGGATCATCTTTGCCGCGTCACTGGTGGCGAACATGGAATGCTTACCCGCCAGTTTTTCGGTGATCTTCTCGATGGTCGACTTCACCCCGAACAGCGCACCGCATTCGATGCAGGCAAAGGGTTCTTCCTCGTTCAGCACCACCTGACTGAAGGCTGCGTCGGTCAGGTTCATACGCGGTTCCAGCGTGATCGCGGTCTCAGGGCAGATCGTGGCGCAGATCCCGCATTGCAGGCAAGCGTCCTCCTGGAAAAGCAGTTGCGGCAGATCCGGGTTGTCGCCCAGCGCGCCGGACGGGCAAAGCGACACGCAACTCAGGCAGAGCGTACAGGCGTCGGTGTCCACGAGAACCGCCCCATAGGGCGCGTTTTCGGGCAGTGGCAGGATTTCCGCCTCCGGCACCATCGCCTTGGCCGCAACGCGGGCCACCTGACGGCGGGTGCCGATGGGCAGGCTGGGGGACGCCACTGGTTTCGGCGTGTCGTTACCATAGAGGTGGTCGCTCAGCGCGTCGGGATCGACCATGTCGATCACCTGCACCCGGCCCCCACCTGACAGCGCATTGGCCAGCGCCGCTTCATGCTGCGGCGTGTCGCGCTCAGTGCGCGGGGCCAGCAGCACGTCGACCGACGCAAAACCACAGCTTAGTGCGGCCATCATTTCGGCATGACCAAAGGCCGCGAGGCTGTCCATGGCAAAGGGGATCACATCAGCGGGCAGGCCCCGGCCAAAGCGGGCGGCGAGGGTGATCATTTCATCCCCGTGGTCTGCATCATGCACCAGCAGGCGCGGCGCAGTACCGCCTGCCTTGCGATAGGTCGAGGACAGCGCATCCAGCCGCCGGAACACCGCCGACACGGGCGGCGCGTCATAGACAATGGCCCCAGACGGGCACAGCGCGGCACAGGCGCCGCAGCCCGCACAGATCATCGGATCAATGGCCACGTGATCGCCCGCCGAGGTGATCGCCCCGGTCGGGCAGATGTTGAGACATTTGGAACAGCCCGTCTGTTCGGCACGGCTGTGGGCACACAAAGCGGGTTCCAATGCGATATAGAGCGGTTTTTCAAACGTCCCGACCATCTGCACCGCTTCGGCCAGCAGTGCTTCGACCGCAGCAGGCTGGCGCGGATCGGCGCGCAGGTAGCCTTCGCGCTTGTGCGGCGCGGGCACCATCGCGGGCTCCCCGGTCAGGTCGATCACCAGATCACATTCCGAAACCGCCCCATCCTTGGCAGCGCTGAACCCAAAGGCCCCGCGCCCACCGGGCAGCAGTTGCGCAAACCCGTCGATCCGCACTTCGAACTGGCCCAGTGCGCCGTTCAGGTTACGCACCTGACCGCGCACCACGTCGAACCGACGGTCCAACGGCACATCCGATGTGTCCGTCTGCAACACCGTCACTGCCAGCGTGTCGCACAGTTGCGCGGCGGCTGCGAACGCCGCCTCGCCCGCGCCAACGATCAGGCAGGTGCCTTCGCTGATCACATCGACGACCTTGGCCACTGGCAGGTTCAGCGCCGCTTCTGCCGCAAGAGCCGCTTGCTTCGGCCCCGCTTTGGCACCCTGATCACTCCAGCCGGCGCGGTCGCGGATATCGACAAAGCCGGGTGCATCGACGCCCAGTTCTTCGGCCAGCATTTCAAAGAATGCACTTTCTTGCGTACACGCGATCATCACATCCCCGGCCTCGATCGCCTTGGCGGCGGTCTCGGTCTGGGTGCCGCAAAGGTTGGTATATACCTTTGACGGATCAAGCGATGTCACGTCGCCAATTGCGGCGGCATCGACGGTTTGGCTGCCAAGGCAGTCACAAAGAAGCAGTTTGATTCCCATGTTGGCCCTTTCGCGGCGGTTGCCCGCGTGGTCTCTTGTCGTTGGTTGATATTTGGACATAACCAATGGCTATGCTAGGCAGATGTCAACCGCGCCCGTGAGGCCGGATTGGGAGGACAAGAGTTTGACCACGACAGATACCCGTTCCATCGACATGCCGGTGGGCGTTGTGATGCAGCGCCGCCCCGGTGTGACTCGATGGCAGAAATGGGCCTACGCGCCCATCGCCCTTATGCCCGGGGCCGGACCCGCGCATTGGAAATTGTTGCGCGAAGACGGCGATGTTTCCGAGTTTCATATCGGCACCCGAACATTGACCCTTTGGCGCACCGATGCCGAGGCCTATCGCGTTGGCCTCGCGGAATCCGTGGTCTGCGCCTATGTGGTGCTGCAGCCCAGCGACGATGAATGGCCCTACAAAGTCAAGCTGATCACCGCCAACCCGCATGAGGCGATGCAATACGCCGATGGCGGCGACGACGTGGTGGAAAAGGTGCCAATGCCCCCCGCCCTGGTCGCGTGGGTTCAGGAATGGACCGATCTGCATTTTGTGGAAGAGCCTTTCGTCAAACGTAAACGTAAGCGCTATCTCGAAGACAAGGTCGAAGACGGCAAAGGCGATCCACGGATTGCTCAGGTCAGTGATGTGTATCGTGCGCCCTCCAGCACGCGAAAGGCGCGTCCGTCATGAGCCGGGGATCTGATTTCTGGTCCCGCCGCAAAGCGCGGGTCGAAGAAGAAGAAGCCGAAGAGACCCGCCGCGCCGAAGCCGTTGAAGTCGAGGCAAAGCAAAAGCAGCTGGAAGAAAAGACCGATACCGAGATTCTGGAAGAGTTCGGCCTACCCGACCCCGACAGCCTTGAACCCGGTCAGGATATCGCAGGCTTCATGAACAAGGCGGTGCCCGAACGCCTGCGCCGCCGCGCGATGCGTCAGTTGTGGCGGCTCAATCCGGTGCTCGCCAATCTGGATGGCTTGAACGACTACGACGGCGATTTCACCAACGCCGCGACCGACGCACCCGGGGTCAAGACCGCCTATCAGGTCGGCAAGGGATTGCTCCGCCACGTGCAAGCATTGGAAGAGCAAAACCGCGCCAAGATTGCGGCGCAGTCCGGCGAACACATTGATACCCCAGAGAATCTGTCGGATATCGCGCTTTCGGACGCAGAGGCTGAAACGCCTGCGGAAAATGCGTCGTTTCCGGAAATTATGCAAAATAATGCAGATGCCGCACCTGCATCTGCGACCATGGTCGTACACACAGACGACGGGTCTGAATATGCTGACGGCACACCATTGGATACAGTACCTGAGGAACCTATGCGTCCGCGCCGGATGCGATTCAAAATTGAAAGTGAGACAGGATGACAATGAGCGCGGCTCAGACCTCGCCATCGGTGTCAGAAGAAGACCGCCTTCGCGCGGACCTTTATAATTTTCTTGGCCTGATTCTATCGGCACCGCCCGATGAACTTTTGCTGTCTCAAACCGCTGGCCTGACCGGCGATGATACAGATCTGGGCAAAGCGATCGCACGTCTTGCCGATTGCGCGCGGACCACAACACCGGAACAGGCGGAACGCGAATTCAACAAGCTTTTCATCGGCTTGGGTCGCGGCGAATTGCTGCCTTATGCCAGTTTCTATCTCACAGGTTTTTTGCACGAAAAGCCGCTTGCCGTGCTGCGCAGCGACCTGTCGGCGCGCCGGATTGAACGTGCGCCCAATGTCTATGAACCCGAAGACAACATCGCCACTCTGATGGAAGTAATGGGCGGTTTGATTGTCGGGCGTTTTTCCACACCGTCCTCGCTTGAAGATCAGAAGACGTTCTTCAACCGGCACATCGCGCCGTGGGCGGGTCATTTCTATGCCGATCTGGAAACTGCAAGAACCGCGATGCTGTATAGCGCCGTCGGATCTGTGGGAAAGGCATTCATGAGCATCGAACGCGAAGCGTTCAGACTGACCCCGGCCTAAACCGGGATTGCACCTGACGGGCAACCGTCGCCCCGCGGCACACGCGCCGCACCCAACAGAAAGAAGGGAGGAACCTTCCATGAGTGAGAAAACCGAGGCGTCCGCAAGTCGCCGTGATTTTCTGAAACTGGCAGGCACCGCAGCCCCGGCTGCTGTGGCAGCAGTCGCCGTATCCGGCACTGAAGCCGAAGCGGCGGAAACGCCCAGCGCAAACGGTCGGATGCAGGATACTGCTCACACCCGCGCCTATCTCGCCAGTACCCGGTTCTAAGACCCCGTACGTCACCTCCTCTGTAGTCCGATCTTCGGGATACAGATCGCAACCCAGCCGACGGCGTACCCCGCCTCAGGTAGCTAAAGAGGGATACCATGCTAAGAAAGAAAACCGGAGGGCTGACACGTCGCGCTGCGCGGACAGGCCTTATTTCCGAGATTTCCAATAAATCTGTCGACAGACGCTCGTTCCTGCGCGGATCGGGCCTTGCGATCGGTGGCCTTGCCGCGATCAGCGCCACAGGTGGCGCCGTCACGCAAGCAAGCGCGCAATCCGCCGTCAACGGCGCGGTCGAGACCGTCAAATCGGTCTGCACCCACTGTTCCGTCGGCTGTACTGTTGTTGCCGAAGTCAGCAACGGCGTCTGGATCGGGCAAGAGCCCGGCTGGGACAGCCCGTTCAACCTTGGCGCCCACTGCGCCAAAGGGGCCGCCGTCCGCGAGCACGCCCATGGTGAACGCCGCCTCAAGTACCCGATGAAAAAAGAGGGTGGTGAGTGGAAGCGCATCTCGTGGGAGCAAGCAATCAACGAGATCGGCGACAAGATGCTTGAGGTCCGCGATGAAAGCGGCCCGGATTCGGTCTATTGGCTGGGTTCCGCCAAGCACAACAACGAACAAGCCTATCTGATGCGCAAGTTCGCGGCCTATTGGGGCACGAACAACATCGACCACCAGGCGCGGATCTGTCACTCGACGACAGTGGCCGGTGTGGCGAACACATGGGGCTACGGCGCCATGACCAACAGCTACAACGACATCCACAAGTCGCGTGCGATCTTCCTGATCGGTGGCAACCCTGCCGAAGCGCACCCGGTGTCGCTGCTGCACATCCTCAAGGCGAAAGAGCAGAACAACGCACCGCTTATCGTCTGCGACCCGCGTTTCACACGCACCGCGGCCCATGCTGACGAATATGTCCGCTTCCGGCCTGGTTCGGACGTAGCGCTGATCTGGGGTATCCTCTGGCACATCTTCGAAAACGGTTGGGAGGACAAAGAGTTCATCCGCACCCGTGTCTGGGGCATGGACCAGATCAAGGAAGAAGTCGCCAAGTGGAACCCCGAAGAGGTCGAGCGCGTCACCGGCACCCCCGGTTCGCAGCTTGAGCGCGTCGCACGGACACTCGCGAACAACCGTCCTGGCACCGTAATTTGGTGCATGGGTGGTACGCAGCACACCAACGGCAACAACAACACCCGCGCCTACTGCGTGCTCCAGCTTGCTCTGGGCAACATGGGTACGGCTGGTGGCGGCACCAACATCTTCCGCGGCCACGACAACGTGCAGGGCGCAACCGACCTTGGCGTTCTCGCCGACACGCTGCCCGGTTACTATGGTCTGTCCGCAGGTTCGTGGGCCCACTGGGCACGCGTCTGGGAAGAAGACCTTGATTGGCTGAAGGGTCAGTTCTCGCAGGAAACAGTTGGCGACACGCCGATGATGAACCTGACGGGCATCCCTGTATCGCGTTGGATCGACGGTGTTCTGGAAGACAAGGAAAACCTTGACCAGCCCGACAACACCCGCGTGATGGTTCTGTGGGGCCACGCGCCCAACTCGCAGACCCGCCTGCCGGAAATGAAGACCGCGATGGAAAAGCTCGACACGCTTGTCGTGATCGACCCGTTCCCGACGGTCTCGGCTGTTCTCCAGGACCGCTCTGATGGCGTGTACCTGCTGCCAGCGACGACGCAGTTCGAAACGCGTGGCTCTGTCACGGCATCGAACCGTTCGATCCAGTGGCGTGATCAGGTCATGGCTCCGATGTTCGAATCGAAGACGGACCATGAGATCATGGGTCTGTTTTCGCAGAAGTTCGGCTTCCACGACAAAATCTTCCGCAACATTGCTCTCGAAGATGATGGCGTGACCCCCGTGGTCGAAGACATCACACGCGAGTTTAACCGCGGCATGTGGACGATCGGCTATACCGGCCAGTCGCCGGAACGGCTCAAGCTGCACATGGCGAACCAACACACCTTCGACCGCACAACGTTGCAGGCTGTTGGTGGCCCGGCAGACGGCGATTACTACGGTATGCCGTGGCCAGCTTGGGGGACGCCAGAAATGGGTCACCCGGGAACGCCAAACCTCTACGACATGTCGTTGCCGGTCTCCAAAGGCGGCCTGACCTTCCGCGCCCGTTTCGGTGTGGAGCGTGATGGTGACAACCTTCTGGCTGAAGGCGTGGCCTCTGCAAATTCGGAAATTCAGGATGGATACCCTGAATTCACCATGCAGATGCTGATGGATTTGGGCTGGGATGGCGATCTGACGGACGACGAACGCGCCGCGATCGACGCTGTGGCAGGTCCGAAAACCAACTGGAAGACCGACCTCTCGGGCGGCATCCAGCGGGTGGCGATCAAGCACGAATGCGCGCCCTTCGGCAATGCCAAGGCCCGTGCCGTCGTGTGGACCTTCCCGGATCCGGTGCCGCTGCACCGCGAACCGCTCTACACCAACCGCTACGACCTCGTGGCCGACTACCCGACCTACGAGGACAAGAAGTTCTGGCGTGTGCCGACAATGTACAAGTCGATTCAGGCCAACGACTTCTCGGCGGATTACCCGATCATCCTCACCTCCGGCCGACTGGTCGAATACGAGGGCGGCGGCGACGAGACACGGTCGAACCCGTGGCTGGCCGAGCTGCAGCAGGACATGTTCATCGAAATCAACCCGCGCGACGCCAATGACCTTGGCGTGCGGGACGGTGCACAGGTTTGGGTCGAAGGCCCAGAAGGCGGCAAGGTCAAAGTGATGGCCATGCTGACCGAACGGGTTGCTCCGGGTGTGGCGTTCATGCCGTTCCACTTTGGCGGGCATTTCCAGGGCGAGGACCTGAGGTCCAAGTACCCGGAAGGCGCGGATCCCTACGTCTTGGGTGAATCAACCAACACTGCACAGACCTACGGGTATGACTCGGTGACCCAGATGCAGGAAACCAAGGCAACCCTTTGCAAGATCATGGCAGCTTAAGGAGGACATGAGACATGGCACGAGCTAAATTCCTTGTCGACGCCGAACGCTGCATTGAATGCAACGCCTGCGTCACAGCCTGTAAGAACGAACACGAAGTTCCGTGGGGCATCAACCGCCGCAAGGTGGTGACCATCAATGATGGCAAACCCGGCGAACGGTCGATCTCGGTCGCGTGTATGCACTGTTCAGACGCGCCCTGTATGGCCGTCTGCCCGGTGGATTGCTTCTACCAGAACGAAGAAGGTGTGGTCCTGCACTCCAAGGACCTCTGCATTGGCTGCGGCTACTGCTTCTATGCCTGCCCGTTCGGTGCACCGCAGTACCCGCAAGCGGGCAACTTCGGATCGCGCGGCAAGATGGACAAGTGTACCTTCTGCGCCGGTGGCCCGGAAGAGAACCACTCCACAGCCGAGTTCGCCAAGTACGGCCGCAACCGCATTGACGAAGGCAAGCTGCCGATCTGTGCGGAAATGTGCGCCACCAAGGCTCTGCTCGCCGGTGACGGCGACGTGGTGTCGGCGATCTACCGCGAGCGCGTTGTCGCCCGTGGCTTCGGCTCTGGCGCATGGGGCTGGGGTACGGCCTACGAACAGAAAGACGGCTGATCGTCGTTTCACACGATTGACCAAAGAAAAGCCCCGGAGTTCGCTCCGGGGCTTTTTCGTTTGCGATCCACAGCAGAGTGTCATCCACGGGCGAGGCCCGAGGATCTGTCTGGCTTGAAGTCCTCGGGTCTTCGCCCGAAGATGACAGTGAATGGAGAAGAAGCGGCGCCGCCTTATGGGCCTAACCATTCTCAAATCTGCCGGGGTCTCCCCCGTGACCTGTACCCCTTGGGGCCTTCTGAAACCGGTTTCTCATGGTCGCCCCACGTCGGGGATCAAGAGAGTGTCAGGTTGTCGTGTCGCGGCATGGGAGTGACCCTTCCCGCTCAAAAGCTTTTGTGGACGTGGGTATGAGGGAGAGTTGGTTAAGGACCGAGAAACGGTGCGTGCGGTGCCTGATCAGATGTCGAGATCCATCCACACCGGAAGGTGGTCTGACGCGCGCCGCGCTTCGCCCTGTTCAAACACCCCTGCCCCGGCCACCTGCAACCCGCGCCCCACGGCAAAACGATCCAGCGGTGCAATCGGGCGCGAGGCGTGAAAGCTGCGCCCCGGGCTGATCACGTCAAAGGCGTGCTCTAAAATGTCAAAACCGATGCGCGGCGACCATTCGTTAAAATCCCCGGCGATCACCGCGCGGTCCGTTCGCGCCTCCAGTTGTTCCAGCAGATGCGCCATCTGCAACTGCCGACATCCGCGGCGCAATCCAAGATGCGTGCCCACAAGAGTGAGGCTTTCGCCCGGCCCCTCCAAATCAGCCAGCAAAGCGCCGCGCGGTTCAATTCCCGGCAAGCTGAGTCGTTCCGTTGCACCCACGCTCCACCCGTCCCGCACCAAAAGCGCATTGCCGTGCCAGCCTGAACTTGGTCCGTTGGTGACGTTCAAGACCCGTAGCCCTGTGTGATCGAACAGCGCGTCTTCCGGCAGAACCGCAGGTCGCGCGCCCAGCCGTTTGTCCGCTTCCTGAAGCGCCACAACATCGGCATCGAGATCGGCCAGAACGCGGATGATCCGCAGCGGATCACGACGCCAATCAAGCCCAACCGCCTTGCGGATATTGTAACTGGCTATCCGCATCACAGCACCGGCGCGAACAATCGGGCGATCCGCGCCAACATGCCGACGATCAGGTTGCGATCCGACAGGTGGATATCAACCCGCGTGGCGTTGCCGAAATCCGTGGCCAGCATGTCTTCGACAGCGGACGCGGCGCTTTCGCCCTCTGTCAGGACAGTCAATTCGAAATTGAGAAGCCCCGAGCGGATGTCGAGATTGATCGACCCGATGGACGCGATATCGTCATCCACTAGTGCGACTTTCTGGTGGATGAACGCCGGATCGTAGGTCCAAACCTCACCTCCTGCCGAGCGCAGATCGTCGAAATAGGCCATCGCAGCGAAATAGGTGATGTAGTGATCTGCCCGCCCCGGCACGAGGATTTTGACATCGACCCCGCGCAGCGCGGCGAAACGCAGTGCGGTGAGCACGTCGCGGTCCGGCACGAAATAGGGTGTGGAGATCCAGAGCCGTGTTCGCGCTGCATGGGCCAGCGCGATAAAATAAAGATTGCCCCCCGCGATGTCTTCGGCGGGGGATGGCGCAAGGGCAACTGCCCGCAACGTCCCAGCGGGTTTTGGCGCGCTGGCCGCGATGTTGCTTAGGTCTTCGCCGGTGGCCCACAACCAGTCGGACGAGAAATGCAATGCAAGCTGGGCCACGACTGGCCCGCGAATGCTGGCAAAGGTGTCGCGCCATGGACCAATGGAAGACTTCCGCCCAACATAGGCTTTCGATACGTTCAGCCCGCCGGTAAAGGCCAGTTCGTTATCGACAACGACCAGTTTACGGTGGTTTCGGTAGTTAAGCTGAAACGGCCCCAACAGACGCTTCGGCCCTTTGGGTCGGGCAAGCCGGATACCCACCTCTTCGAGTTTGTCCTTGAACCCCCGTGGCAAGCCAAAAAACGGCATTTCATCATGCAGCACCCAGATCGACACGCCATCCTTGGCCCGGTCGATCAAAGCATCGCGCAAAGCTCGCCCGATTTCGTCGTCTTCGATGGTATAGAATTGCACGAAAAGCGTGTGTTTCGCATCGCGGATCGCATTGAACACCGCGTCATAGGTGGCTTTGCCATCCACCAGCAGGGACATGTCATTGCCCTCGGTCACAGGCAGGTGTGCGATGCGGGCAAAGGTGTCGAGACGAGTTGGATCATGTGCGACGCTGGCTTCAGAAGCCATGCCAAACATGTCTTCATCCGATCTACGGCGTTCACGTTCGAAGCTTTTGTAGTTGGCGTGACCGAACACAAGGTAGAGCAGCGTGCCCAATATTGGCAGCAGCAGGATCAGCAGAATCCACGCCGTCGCGCCCTGCGGCGTGCGCGAGGTCAACAGTGCGCGGTAGGACGCCACCAATGCAAGGACCGCGAGAACAGTCGCAATAGCGGCATTTGTGACGGTCAGAAACTCAGCCATAAGTCGGGCTATCCGAAACCTTTTTAGCAGCGTATTGGCTTGCTGTTGGCATCATCTTGAGTATCCTTACAATGGTACTTGGATCGCCCATCTTTTTAAGGGCACGTTCGCCATCAGATATGGTCAAACCTGACCCAAAAAGACTGCATTTCGCAAGGCCGAGCGCTGTGAGCGCTCATAAGGGAGGACGCAGGGATATGCGTGACATTCGACACTTCATCCTTGGTTGCATCATGGCCGCCCTGGCCGTGGTAGTTCTGGGGTCGTGGTTGAGCCCGACTACAGCCAACGCACAAGAGGCCGGTTCCGTTGCAGCCGAGCCTGAAATCGATCGCTCTGCCACGGGTGGCGCAACGACCTTGGAAGACATCATGCGCCGGCAGCAAGGTCTGGCGGTCGACAATACGTTCCGGTCCGAGAATGTCGGCAACCCCGACACCGCCGCAGGGCTCACGGATCAGTTGGGCACTTTGGGTGGCGCTTCTGACCCCGATCTTTGGCGCGGGATGCGGTTCAACGCGGCAGACCTGACCACACAAGCGCGCGGACCCGCGTCAGACGTGCTGATTCAGGATCGCGGCATGTGGTGGTTGTTGTTCCGTGAAGGCCCGTTGCTGACGTATGGCGGATATCTGTTGTTGGGGACGTTGGCGTTTCTGGCACTGTTCTTCCTTGTGCGCGGTCGGGTCAAAATCGACGGTGAAAAGACTGGACGTCGGATCGAGCGGTTCAAAAATTTCGAACGGTTCGGTCATTGGCTGCTGGCCGGGTCGTTCATTCTGCTTGGTGTCACCGGACTTGTGTCCTTGATGGGGCGCAAGTTCCTGATCCCGACCTTTGGTCACGAAAGCTATGCTTGGTTGGCCACGGTGTCGAAATGGGTGCACAACAACGTATCGTGGGCATTCATGCTGGGCTTGATCATGATCTTCGTGATGTGGGTCGTCCACAACCTGCCGGACCGTACCGACATAAAATGGCTGGCTAAGGGTGGTGGGCTGTTCGGCGGCGGGCATCCCCCGGCCAAGAAGTTCAACGCAGGTCAGAAGATGATCTTCTGGTCGGTGATCGTGTTGGGCGGATCGATTTCGATCTCGGGTCTATCACTGCTGTTCCCGTTTGAACTACCAATGTTCGCCAAGACCTTTGCCATCCTGAACACCACGGGTCTGCCCGAAATGCTGGGCTTTGGTGTCCTGCCAGAAGCAATGACGCCCCATGCAGAGATGCAGTACGCGCAGCTTTGGCACGCCATGATGAGCTTTGTTCTGATGGCGATCATTCTGGCGCATATCTATATCGGCTCGGTCGGTATGGAAGGCGCCTATGACGCGATGGGCACTGGCATGGTCGAGGAACAGTGGGCCAAAGAGCATCACAGCCTTTGGGTCGAGGAAGTGAAGCAGCGGGAAAACAAGGCACCCGGCGGTGCCACACCCGCCGAGTAACATGCGCACGGCTATTGCTACATTGGCCGGCCTGCTCTGTGCAACAGCCGGGACGGCACAAGAGTTCTTCACTCTGCAGGGACACGGCGGCCCCATCATGGGGATCGCCGTGTCCGAGACTGACCAGATCGCAACCGTGAGTTTCGACAACGCGGTGGGGCTTTGGTCGGATCAGTCCCCCTTATGGTTCGACGGGCACGAAGCGGCGGTAAACGCCGTCCTCTTTGCACCGGATGGCCGGGTCTATTCTGCGGGTGACGATTTCACTGTTCGGGTCTGGCACGCTGATGGCAGAGCGCAGGCGGTGTGGGGCGGGCACAAGGGCAAAGTTGTCTCGTTGGCGCTGTCGCCCGACAGCGCAACGGTGGCTTCGGCCAGTTGGGACGGCAGCATTGGCCTTTGGCCCACGGATGGTGGTGCGCCTGTGTTTTTGACCGGGCATAGCGGGCCAGTGAATGACGTAGCCTTTACCAGCGACGGCTCCGGGCTTTATTCCGCGTCGGCAGATGGCAGCATCCGGCTTTGGGATCTGAGCATCAACCGCGAACACCAGCGGGTGATCGAGCACGGGTTTGGCGTGAACGAGCTGGAGCTGAACGAGCATGCAGGCTGGCTGGCTTACGGCGCTGTAGACGGCGGAACGCGGGCCATTGATCTTGCGACCGGGGACACGCTGGCTGATCTGACGCTAGAGCGCCGTCCGATCCTGTCGATGGCCACCAGCCCGGATGGTAAGATGCTGGCCGTGGGCGATGGCGAAGGTTTTATCATGGTGGTCGACACCCCAGACTGGAGCATCGCCCGTGATTTCCGCGCCACCGAACGCGGTCCGGTTTGGGCGTTGGCGTTTTCGAATGACGGCAGTAATATTCACGCAGGCGGGCTGGACCCGCGCATGTATTCCTGGCCCATCGCTGCAATGGGCGATGCCGATCCAATGGCCACTGGATCGCCGTCTTTTCTACAGGCCGCCGACACGATGCCCAATGGAGAACGGCAGTTCATGCGCAAGTGTTCGATCTGTCACACGCTGACAACGGGCAGCGCGCGCCGCGCCGGGCCAAGCCTTTATGACTTATTCGGCCGACAAGCCGGCACGGTCGAGGACTACACCTATTCCGACGCGCTGAACGGGTCGGAGATTATTTGGGACGATGACACGATTGATGCTCTTTTCGATATCGGACCAGAGCATTACATTCCTGGCACCAAGATGCCGATGCAGCGGATCACAGGGGCGCAGGACCGCGCCGATCTTGTGACCTATCTGCGCAAAGAAACCGCGCCTGAGGAGAGTTCGCAGTGAAAGCCATGCTTTTTGGATTTGTCGCCATCGCCGTGATCGCCGTTGGCGCTGAGTATACGCTGGATCAGATGGGGTGGAGCGCCGCTGAACAGGGCGCTTCCCCTTCCAATGTGCGTTTGGGCGACTAGGCCCTTACGTTCCGACCTGAAGCACCGACGTTTTCTGCCGCAGCATCGCGATCACGCTTAGCGCCGTGATCTTGCCTGTTGCGGGGTTTTCTTCTGTCGGGCGGTTCTGGATCGTCATGGTGAAGTCAGACGAATCCGACACGACGCGGACCGTGTGTTGGTTCTTTTCGAGCGACGGGTCGGCCCAGACCTCCATCCGGGTCTTGTCGGTGCCGTAGCCCGCAAGACTAACCGCGACCGCGACGTTGACGTTGGCCGGAAACACTTTAGCCACGTCGGTCACTGCCCCGCCCAGCACCAGCTTGGGTTCCGTCAGATTGCTAAGATCAATGTTGTTGTCGATCACGTATGGTGCTTTGGCCAGGCCCGGGACGGGTTTCCGGGTCTCGATCACCACCGATTTGAGGGTACCGACAGCCGCGCCCTTGATCGCGTCGAGGCCGAGTATAGCACCTGACGGGACGAGGATCTTCGCCCCGGTTTCTGCGGCACGGTCCAAGAGTGCCTGCTGGCCCATCAATTGGCTTGCTGACAGGACGATCAGTTCCTTGCCTGCTTCAATGGTCGGCACGGCCAAATCCATGAACAATTGCGGCGGCAGGGTTTCGACCACGATATCGCAATGGTTTGCGATATCGCCCAGATCATAGACGGGGGCGGGTTTCGACAAGGTCGCGTTGGCCTCGGCCGCGCGGTCTGCGTTGCGGGCGCTGATGCCTCCCAATTCGCAGCCGGGGATACCGCCGCGATCCAATTCCTGTGCGACGTGCAGCCCGATCGCACCCAAACCTGCTATTCCGATTTTCATGCCCGATACCTTTCGACCAATTCGACAATTCGGTGTGCTGCGGCAACCGAGGCCGCATGATCCTGCGAGAAGTTCAGCCGGACACTTGTTGTGGTGTGCGGTGAAAACTCGGACCCTGGTGTGACGGTGACCCCGGCCTGAAGGCGCAATAGGCGCACGAAATCTTCAGGCGAGACCACCAACTCTGGCAGTTCCGGGAAAAGGTAGCTGCCCGCCTGAGGGCTTGCCGTGGGGAAGCCCGCGTCGCGGAAGATCTTGAGAAGGTCATCACGGATCGCCTCATGTTGCGCGATGCGGGTGTCCATCCAGCCTTCGGGTTCGTGGAACCACGTCTTGAGCGCGGCCTGACTGTAGCCAGCGGCACGCAATGACACGATGGCCTGCAGTTTTTCCATCCGGTCGATCAGGGACGCCGATCCAAAGGCAACGCCAAGGCGGAAGCCACTGAGGGATTCAGTTTTGGACGGGCCCATGATCGTGATCAGGTTCTCGGGTCGTGTCGCGCAGGCCCGCATGTGAGGGTAAGTTTCGCCACTATAGCGCAGGCGGGAATAAAGCTGATCGACGATCACAGTCACATCGTGCGCTGCCGCGAGGCGGGCGATTTCAGTGATTGCGGCTTCGGGGGTCACAACGCCTGTCGGATTGTTGGGGGTGGAGAACACCAGCACCTCGGCCCCGGCTTTAAACGCAGCTTCGAGCTGGCCTAGATCCGGGCCGCGCTGCGGTGCCTCTTCGTGATAGTGGAGCGCGACCGGCATGATCTCACCGCCAAAGAAGGCGACGAGTTTTCGGTTTGCGAAGTAATCCGGCTCCATGATCGCAACCTTGGTGCCGCGATCCACCACAGCGCCAAGGGCAAGGAACAAAGCGCCTTGGGTGCCCGGTGTGATGATCAGTTCATCCACCGGATCGACAGGCGCGCCGGTGAAGGCAGTAAGGCTGGCGGCAACGTCTTCGCGGATCGCGGCGGCGCCACGGTATTCGGTATAGGCTTGAGCCCCACCCTCTTCGAACCCGGCTTCCCATGCCGCGCGTGCGCCGGGTGTCGGCTCAAACGCATCTACGTCGCCATGCGAAAAATCCACCGGCCTGCCTTGCAGTATATCACCGCGCATGACCGATTTCAGATCGTCCGCATTCTGGCGCACTTCCTGCCCCGGCGCGTTATCTGCGCCAAGCCGTGCGAATTTCGCGTCAAGACTGCTCATGTCCACCTCCGTTGTGTTGAGGTCCTATCTAGCCCGGCTTATGGGGGTGTGCCAGTTCCAGAACGCGATCAGACCGCTTGCGCCGATGTTAGCGCTGACGTAAAGCTGCGGCATGTTTTTGGGCATCGACATAGGCACATCGGCGGTCAAGGTGATCTGCACCGATGGCACGGCGATTTTTGCATCCGCCACGGCTGGTCTGACGGTACAATCACCATATCCGGGATGGTCCGAACAGGCACCCGACGCATGGTGGCTGGCAACCTGTTCAGCGCTGGCCGAGATTGCCAAAACGGTGCCACTGTCAGGTGTAACGGGGATTGGCCTGTCCGGGCAGATGCATGGTGCTGTGCTGTTGGACAGCGCCCGTCAGGTTTTGCGCCCGGCGATCCTGTGGAATGACAGCCGGTCCACCGAGGATTGTACTCGCTTGCAAAATGCGTTGCCCAACATCGGGAGCATTGCAGGTGTGCTGCCCCTGCCCGGCTTTACTGCGCCCAAGCTGATGTGGGTTGCGCGGGAAGAGCCTGAGATTCATGCGCGGATTGCACATATCTTACTGCCCAAGGATTACATCGGCCTGCGACTGCATGGTGAGCTTGCCACGGATCGGTCGGATGCGGCGGGGACGCTGTGGCTGGATCAGACGGCGCGCGAGTGGAGCGAAGCGGTCGCTGCGGCGAGTGATACGGATATCGGATGGCTGCCGCGTCTTGCCGATGGCTATGAAGTAGTCGGTCAGGTCATGGCTTCCGCTGCTGCGGAGACCGGGTTGCCCGCCGGCATTCCCATTGTGGCCGGTGGCGGCGATGCGGCGACAGGGGCGGTTTCGTTGGGCGCGACGGAGCCCGGGCGCGGATTTATCTCGCTTGGGACATCGGGGCAGTTGTTCGTTGCGGGCGATGCTTATCATCCGAATCCTTCGAAATACGTCCACGCCTTTGCGCATACGGTGCCGGGGCGGTGGTATCAGATGGCGGCTATGCTGAATGGCGCGCGGCCAATTGCATGGCTGGCGGGTCAGTTGGAGATTGACGCCGGTGAGGTTGTTGCACTTGCGGAAAGCGCGGATGCGTCCCGCGTGCCGACCTTCCTGCCCTACCTGACCGGTGAACGCAGCCCTCATGGCGACCCGCACATCCGCGCCGGGTTCTTTGGGTTGGAAGACAGCACAAACCGCGCGGGGCTATGCCGTGCGGTGATCGAGGCGGTGGCCTTTACCTTTGCGGATGCGGTGGACAGCTTTGGCGACACAATAGCGGGCCTGCCGCATCTGGCCGCCATCGGCGGGGGCAGCAAATCACCATTCCTGCTACAACTGATCGCAAATGCAACAGGACAGCGGATCGGGCGGACTGTCGGGTCCGACGCTGGCCCGGCATTAGGGGCCGCCCGTTTGGCGGCGTGTGGCTTGAAAGCGCTAAGTCTGTCAGATCTGGGCCAGCAGCCTGATGTCGCGGATTGGTTCGAACCTGCCCATAACGAAGACCTGATCGACCGCTTGGAGGGCTATCGCGCGCTCTACCGGGCGCTCAAACCGTTGAATCAGCAGCCTAAGTAACAATTTTCATGCGCGCTCCCTCTGGTCGAGGGCGACTGGCGTATTGTTCATATTCTTTACGCGCAATATTGATTTTTTGCGCGCGATAAGAAACTGTCAGACAAATACGGCGATCCACGTCACGCAACCAGAGGCCCACCATGTCGCAATCCGAGATCCGGAACATGGAAGAATTCGCTGCCGTCAGCGGCATATCCCGGCCGACGGTGTCTAAGTATTTTCACGATCCCAGCAGCGTGCGCAAAACCACACGGATGCGGATCGAGGCGGCGCTTGAGAAATACGACTACCGGCCAAACATCTACGCGATTAACCAGAATCGGAAGTTGACCAAGAATATCGGCATTGTGGTGCCGTACCTTGCAGACCCGTTCTTTGGTGAAATGGTGCGGATGATCGAAGGGCGCTGTATCGAGGCGGGGTACACCCCGTCGCTGTTCAGCGCACATGGCGATCAGGCGCATGAGAATGACATTCTGGACAGTTTACGGTCGATGAAACCGGCGGGGGTTTTGTTAGCCCCACTTGGCAGACAATCTGACAAGTCGGCCATCGAGACCTTTTGCAAACATGTGCCGACGGTTCTGTTCGATAGTAACATCGAAGGCATGGGCGAAGCGTTTGTAGGCTCTGACAACCATAGCTTTGTGTCGCAATCCGTCGAATATCTAAGCCGTACCGGTGAGACGCCGTGTTTCTTCGAGATGCGCACCCCAGCAAACCCGAACGCCAACAAAAGGCGAATCGCGTACTTGGCGACGATGGAGCGGTTGGGGCTTGAGCCACATGTGGTCAAAATCGACGGCACTGGCTGGGGCTTTGAAGAGATCGGACGTAAAGGTGGGTTTCAAGTTTTGGCGGAAAAATCGCTCCCGACGAACACGGTGTTGTGCAGCAATGACCGTCTGGCGATCGGCTTTTTGTCGGCCTGTTACGAGAGCGGCGTACGAGTCGGGCGTGGACCGGATTGCCAATTGCGAGTCGCATCACACGATGATCACCCGTTTTCCCGCTTTACCTGCCCGTCATTGACGACCGCAGCCCATGACTACACGGCTGTTTCGGACAATGCAGTCGAAACTTTGTTTCGGCTGATCGAAGGTGGCGGACGCCTTGAAAACAGGACAGAAAGTCTGTTTCCGGCCCGTCTGATCATGCGAGATTCTGCGTAATAAAATTTACGCGAGTAAAATTTTGATTGACGCGGGTAAATCTTCTGGTGTTTTGTATGCCTAGGTATCCAACATCAGGGAGGATTCGGATGTACCTTCGTAACGCACTTCGTGCGGCAACAGCTCTGTCACTTGTAACAGTTGCAGCAGCACAAGCTGAAACCATCACCATCGCAACAGTGAACAACGGCGATATGATCCGCATGCAGGGTTATACCGACGACTTCACAGCCAAAACCGGCCACGACGTTGAGTGGGTCACACTGGAAGAGAACGTTCTTCGCCAGCGTGTGACAACGGACATCACCACCAAGGGTGGTCAGTTCGACATCATGACAATCGGCATGTACGAAACGCCGATCTGGGGCGCCAACGACTGGCTCGTTTCTTTGAACGATCTGTCCGCCGAGTACGACGCGGCTGACATTCTGCCCGCAATGGCAGGCGGTCTTTCCCACGACGGTACGCTCTATGCGGCACCGTTCTACGGCGAAAGCTCCATGGTCATGTATCGCACAGACCTGATGGAAGCAGCTGGCCTTAAAATGCCGACAGCTCCGACATGGGACTTCATTCGTGAAGCGGCAGCGGCGATGACCGACCGTGACAACGAAATCAACGGTATCTGCCTCCGCGGCAAAGCCGGTTGGGGTGAAGGCGGCGCGTTCATCACAGCGATGTCCAACTCGTTCGGCGCACGCTGGTTCGATATGGACTGGAACGCACAGTTCGACACAGAAGCATGGGCCAACACCCTGAACTTCTTCAAAGGCATGATGGACGAATCCGGTCCTTCCGGCTACGCGACCAACGGCTTCAACGAAAACCTGAACCTGTTCAACCAGGGCAAGTGCGGCATGTGGATTGACGCCACAGTTGCGGCGTCCTTCGTGACAGGCGACGGCTCGACTGTTGCTGACTCGGTTGGTTTTGCACTGGCACCCGACAACGGTCTGGGCAAGCGCTCCAACTGGCTCTGGGCATGGGCACTGGCCATCCCGGCAGGCACCCAAAAAGAAGCAGCTGCAAAGCAGTTCATCGAGTGGGCCACTTCCAAGGACTACATCGAACTGGTTGCAGCCAACGAAGGTTGGGCAAACGTTCCTCCGGGCGCACGTACATCCCTGTACGAAAACCCCGAGTACCAGGCCGTTCCGTTCGCTCAGATGACACTGGACTCGATCCTGTCGGCTGACCCGAACAACCCCACAGTCGAACCTTCGCCTTACGTTGGTGTCCAGTTCGCAGCGATCCCGGAATTTGCGGGCATCGCGTCTGAAGTAAGCCAGGAATTCTCGGCTGCTTATGCCGGTCAGCAGACCGTCGAAGAAGCGCTCGAGAAAGCTCAGGCGATCACAAACGAAGCAATGGAAGCCGCTGGCTACCGTTAATTCCCTGTATAGCAGGACAGAGGGCGGCGGAACCGCCGCCCTCAATATTCAAAACACCCCCTAATTCCGCAAGATGTCGTATTGTGACTGCGCCAACCCGGCGGTCTGTCAACGGAGGAGATGACCCAAATGGCGACCAAGGCTTCCCGATCTGCGGCCCGACTGATGATGGCCCCGGCAGTTATACTGCTTCTGGGCTGGATGTTGGTCCCGCTGATCATGACATTGTGGTTCTCATTCCGCACCTACCTGCCCCTTCGCGGTGGCGATCAAGGTTGGACCGGTTTCGACAACTACGTTCGTTTCGTCACTTCAAGTTCTTTCTGGCCAGCCGTTCAGACAACATTGGTGATCGTGCTTGGCGTCCTCATTATTACTGTCTGCCTCGGTATTCTTCTGGCGATCCTTCTTGATCAGCCGATGTGGGGACAAGGCGTTGTCCGCATCCTCGTGATTGCACCGTTCTTCGTCATGCCGACCGTTTCGGCACTTGTCTGGAAGAACATGTTCATGGACCCAGTAAACGGCCTGTTTGCTCATCTCTGGCGCTTTTTCGGTGCTGACCCAGTCAGCTGGCTTTCGGACGCAGCAACGCCTTCGATTATCATGATCGTGTCTTGGCAGTGGCTGCCCTTCGCAACACTTATCCTGCTGACTGCAATTCAGTCGCTTGACAGTGAACAGCTTGAAGCCGCCGAAATGGATGGCGCACCGCATCTCGAGCGTTTCATCTACATCATCCTTCCGCACCTTAGCCGCGCGATTACCATCGTGATCCTGATCCAGACGATCTTCCTCCTGGCCATCTTTGCCGAGATTTTCGTCACCACAGGCGGTGCATTCGGAACCCGTACTCTGTCCTACCTGATCTTCCAGCGTGTGCTTGAAAGTCAGAACGTCGGACTTGGCTCAGCCGGTGGTGTCTATGCCATCATCCTCGCTAACATCGTCGCGATCTTCCTCATGCGGATCGTCGGCAAGAACCTGGACAACTGATCATGGCCCGCGCTGTTACACCCCAACGCAAACTGATCAATACCGGCCTTGCCTGGGCGATTGGATTGCTGATCTTCTTCCCTATCCTCTGGACGATCCTGACCAGCTTCAAAACCGAAGCACAGGCGATCGCCAGCCCGCCGATCTTCCTCGGCTTTGACTGGACGCTAGAAAACTACGGCGTCGTGATGGAGCGCTCAAACTATGCGCGCTTCCTCTGGAATTCGGTCCTGATCGCGGGTGGGTCCACCATCCTTGGCCTGATCGTTGCCATTCCTGCCGCATGGTCGATGGCCTTTGTGCCCTCGCATCGGACGAAAGATATCCTGCTTTGGATGCTGTCGACCAAGATGTTGCCTGCGGTGGGCGTGCTCTACCCGATTTACCTGCTGTTCATTCAGCTTGGTCTTCTGGATAGCCGTGCTGGTCTGGTGATCGTGATGATGCTCATCAACCTGCCGATCATCGTCTGGATGCTGTACACATACTTCCGCGAAATCCCGGTCGAGATCCTCGAAGCGGCACGGATGGATGGGGCGACGCTCAGGGAAGAGGTGCTTTATATCCTCACGCCAATGGCCATTCCCGGCATTGCCTCCACTATGTTGCTGAACTTCATCCTTGCCTGGAACGAAGCCTTCTGGACGCTGAACCTCACGGCTGTGAATGCAGCCCCGCTGACAGCCTTCATTGCCAGCTATTCCAGCCCGGAAGGCTTGTTCTTCGCAAAACTCAGCGCGGCCTCGACCATGGCCATTGCCCCGATCCTCATTCTTGGCTGGTTCAGCCAGAAACAACTTGTCCGCGGCCTCACATTCGGCGCCGTCAAATAAAGACCTGAAACAAGGAACCTGACCCATGGGACAAATTACACTCAAACAGGTCACCAAAAGCTTTGGCGACGTACAGGTCATCCCGCCTCTGGATTTGACCATCGGTGACGGAGAGTTCACAGTCTTCGTCGGACCTTCCGGCTGCGGGAAATCCACCCTTCTGCGTCTGATCGCAGGGCTGGAAGACATCACCACCGGCCACATCGAGATCGATGGCAAGGACGCCACTGATCTTGTGCCCGCCAAACGCGGTCTGGCGATGGTGTTCCAATCCTACGCGCTTTATCCGCATATGTCGGTGCGCAAGAACATCGCCTTCCCACTAAAGATGGCGAAGATGGACCCTGCTGAGATCGACAAGCGGATCAACAACGCGGCCTCTGTCCTGAACCTCACCGATTATCTGGACCGTCGTCCGGGGCAGTTGTCTGGTGGTCAGCGTCAGCGCGTTGCGATTGGCCGTGCGATTGTACGCGAACCAGCCGCGTTCCTGTTCGACGAACCGCTGTCGAACCTTGATGCCGCCCTGCGTGTCGGGATGCGCCTCGAGATCAGCGAACTTCACGAACGCCTCAAGACAACCATGATCTACGTGACACACGATCAGGTCGAAGCCATGACCATGGCGGACAAGATCGTCGTTCTGCGCGCAGGTCATATCGAGCAGGTCGGCAGCCCGCTGGAGCTTTACCATAAACCGCGCAACGAGTTTGTGGCAGGCTTTATCGGGTCGCCGAAAATGAACATCTTCGGTGGTGCTGAAGCCCAGAAATACGGTGGCGCATCGGCTGGCATCCGGCCCGAGCATATCGACGTTTCGATGAGCGAAGGCACATGGAAAGGCAAAGTCGGTGTGGCGGAACATCTTGGCTCCGACACGTTCATCCACGTGCATGAAACCGGTTTGGCCGATATGGTCACGGTTCGGATCACTGGCGACATCTCGGTTCGGCATGGCGACACAATCTATCTGACGCCGCAACTTGACCAGATGCACAAGTTCGATGCGCAAGGCTTGCGGATCGAGTGATGCGGCTGCACGGCAAAACTGCATTGATTACAGGCGGAGCGCGCGGCATCGGTCGCGCCTTCGCCGAACGCTATGTTGCGGAAGGTGCGCGCGTCGCCATCGGCGATATCGATTTGCAGCGTGCTCAAGAAACCGCTTCCCAGATCGGCGACAAGGCCGTTGCCGTTCATATGGATGTGACTGATCAGGCCAGCATCGACAACGCCGTTTCTGAGAGTGTCGAACAGCTTGGCCAGATTGACATCTTAATCAACAACGCGGCGATCTTTACCGCCGCCCCGATCACCGAAATCACCCGTGCCGATTACGCCCGCACCTTTGACATCAATGTCGCCGGAACCCTGTTCACGCTTCAGGCGGTGGCACGTCACATGATCGATCGTGGCATCAAGGGCAGGATCATCAATATGGCCAGCCAGGCGGGACGCCGCGGCGAACCTTTGGTGGCCGTCTATTGTTCGACCAAAGCTGCGATCATTTCGCTGACCCAATCGGCTGGATTGAACCTGATCGAACACGGCATCAACGTGAACGCGATTTCGCCCGGAGTGGTGGATGGAGAACACTGGGACGGTGTGGATGCGTTCTTTGCCAAGTATGAGAACAAGGCCCCGGGCCAAAAGAAACGCGAAGTTGGAGCCTCTGTCCCCTACGGGCGGATGGGCACCGCTGAAGACCTGACGGGAATGGCCGTCTTTTTAGCCAGCGATGACGCAGAGTACATCGTGGCACAATGCTACAACGTGGATGGTGGCCAATGGATGAACTGAAACAGGACACCCGAAGCAAAGCAGTGGCGCTGTCACTGGGCACTCTGGACCAACTCCCTCTTGGGGTTGCCCGCCCAACCTATAAACGTTCGGACCTGACCCCCGGTATTGTGCATATCGGTTTGGGCAATTTCCATCGCGGCCATCAGGCGTGGTACCTCCACCGTCTTATGCAGCAGGGGCTTGCCCATGACTGGGCCATCATCGGCGCTGGTGTGCGCCCCGGCGATGCGCGGATGCGCGACAGCCTGTTGGCGCAGGATTGCCTGACCACATTAATCGAGCTCGACCCGGCGGGCATATCGGCTGAAGTTATCGGTTCGATGATTGATTTCGTCCCGGTCGAGGACGGCCACGGCGCGCTGATCGCCGCGATGTCCGACCCACGTATTCGCATCGTGTCGCTGACTGTGACAGAAGGTGGCTATTACCTAGACGCGGCTGGTGCACTGGATATGGCGCACCCTGACATCGTGCATGATCTGGCGCACCCCACCACACCCCGCACCGCTTTTGGCGCGATGGTTGTTGCGTTGCGCAACCGCAAACAGGCAGGGTATGCTCCCTTTACCGGACAATCCTGTGACAATCTGCAGGGCAACGGGACAATCCTTCGGCAGACCCTAATTGGGCTCGCCCGCGGTATTGACGCCGAACTCGCAGACTGGATCGACAGAGAGGGAAGTTTCCCGAACTCAATGGTCGACTGCATCGTGCCTGCAACCGGTGACGCCGAGCGCAAACGCGCGGTGGAACTTGGGATTGCCGACACGGTCCCGGTCACGCATGAGAACTTCCGCCAGTGGGTGATCGAAGACTCATTCTGTCAGGGTCGCCCTGACTGGGGAAAGGTTGGCGCCACGCTGACACAGGACGTGCACAGCTACGAAGCGATGAAGATCCGAATGCTGAATGCTGGACATCAGGTATTGGCAAATGCCGGCGAAATCCTCGGCTTACCGACGATCGCCGCTTGCATGTCCAACGCTCAGATCGCGCCGTTCTTCCAAAAGGTGCAGCTCGGGGAAATAACCCCTCATGTCTCGGCGGTGCCCGGCATAACGCCCGAAGCCTATCTTGACCTGATCGTTCGCCGTTTCTCGAACCCCGAGATCCACGACACAACGCGTCGCGTCGCGTTTGACGGGTCTTCGCGCCATGCAGGATTCATTCTTCCGATCCTGCGCGATGCGCTGGCGGCTGGGACGTCTATTACGGGTCTGGCACTGACCGAAGCGCTCTGGGCGCGCATGTGTCATGGCACCCGTGAAGACGGCAGCATGATTGAGGCAAACGATCCAATCTGGACGGATCTCGTTGCCACAGCAAAACGTTCCCGGACTGAGCCATCCGCATGGCTACAGCAGACACAGATATACGGCGATCTGGCGCAAAATGATCGCTTTGCTGCCGCGTTTGCAGGCTGGTTGTCCTTCATTTGGGAAAACGGCACACACGCTGCGCTGACCGAGTACTTGGCGCAGGCATGACCCAATACCAACCATATGATTAAGATTGAGGGCCGCGCTTGTCGCGGCCTTTTCTTTTGGTGTTAAGGCCGATTTTCAGGCCAAAAATGCTGACTTTGGATAACGCGTGCTAGACGGCATGAAGTCGAACTTCAAAACGCGGAAATCCCGTGTTCATCTTTCCGTCCCCCGTTACCGGTGCCTGGAAAGCCGCGCTGGTGAATACACATCTGCACGGCGACAAAATCCTGACGTTCGAAACCGGTCATTTCGCTTTCATGTGGAGCAAATTGGCGCGCAAAATCGGGCTTCACCCGGAGATAATCGAAGGGGATTGGCGCTGAGGCGCCGAACCGAACCAAATCGAAGAACGGTTGCGGGGTGACAAGGCACACGAGATCAATACCGTCTGCTTCGAGCACAACGCAAACCCAACTGGATCAGTGTCTCCGATCTACGAAAGCCGAACGCCAATAGGCGCCGTAGGACGCCCTGCCCTCTTCATGGTCGATATGATTTCAGGTCTCGCATCGATCGGCGTTCGCATATTGCTACCGGTATTATTTGCGTCAACTGAGCGTGTTGTTTTTTTGTGTGCTTGTATATTGGACATGTTTTAAGAGATTGGGGATTTTATTAGGTTTGGCGGTGACCTACTCTCCCACGACTTGAGTCGCAGTACC
>CANNCS010000017.1 GCA_947503115.1 uncultured Marivita sp. | reverse complement strand
TGGTCATCATGGTCATCATGGTCATCATGGTCATCATGGTCATCATGGTCATCATGGTCATCATGGTCATCATGGTCATCATGGTCATCATGGTCATCATGGTCATCATGGTCATCATGGTCATCATGGTCATCATGGTCATCATGGTCATCATGCACATGGGCTTCGAACAATGCGCCTTCGCGGAAGGGCAATTCGATTGTCCCATCCACATCCATCAGAGAAGTAACCGCAGCCTCTGTCGCAAGTGTCTCGATTGCATCTTCCATCCACGGCGTCAGATCTGGGCCGATCCAGAAAACAAGCTCTGCGTCTTGTAGCGCACCGGCTTCTGAAGGGCGCAGACTATATTCATGCGGAGATGCGCCTGACGCCACGATCAGCGCCGGTTCTCCCAAACCCTGCATCACACGCGACACAAGCGAGTGTACGGGCGCGATATCTGTGGCGACCTTCGGTACATCTGCCCATGCGGTGGTCCCTAGTAGGGCAGCCGATACGGTAAGCGGCAAGACGTTTCTGGACATGTCCGACTCCATGTGATTTTATAACGTTACACGGTCGATACAGGAAATGTAATAACATGACAAGTGGTGGAGAGGCAGCAAAATTTCCTCCGACCGATCCGGTTGGATTTGAAAGCCATGATCACGCGGGTTGCATCGCGTCCGCACTTGCCGCTGCCGAGGCCCATTGTGCCAGCGAAGGCTTGCGGTTCACGCCGGTCCGCCGTCAGGCACTTGAAATCTTGTTGCAAGAACATCGTGCCATTGGCGCTTACGAGATGCTTGACCGGTTGCGTGATGCAGGATTCGGATCGCAACCGCCTGTCGCCTATCGCGCATTGGAGTTTTTGGTCGCCCACGGTTTCGCACATAAAATCGAACGTCTGAACGCTTTCATCGCCTGCGCCCATCCTGGCGCGGTTCATTCGCCGGCCTTCATGATTTGCCGCATGTGCCAATCCGTAGCCGAAGCGCAATCCGTACCGACACGCGGCGCATTGGGTGAAGCCGCCCGAGCGACCGGATTTCAGATTGAACGCACCGTAGTTGAAGCCGAAGGTATTTGCCCCAGTTGCGCTGAAAAGGTCGACCTATGAGCCTGATTTCCGTGGAACACGTCAGCGTCGGCTACGGCGCGAATACGGTATTGCGTAACGTATCCCTTGCGATCGAACCCGCTGAAATTGTCACAATTGTTGGCCCGAACGGGTCCGGCAAGACCACACTCTTGCGATCATTGATCGGAGCGGTGCGCCCAGCGTCAGGCGAAATCCATCGCAAGCCGGGTCTGCGCATTGGGTATGTCCCACAAAAACTGCATATCGATCCGACGCTGCCAATCACAGTCGAACGCTTCCTGCGTCTACCCGGGGGGCATGCCAAAATCGAGTGTGCGCAGGCATTGGAAGAAGCGGGTGTGCCAGACCTTTCGCAGCGCCAGATGTCTGGATTGTCGGGGGGGCAATTCCAGCGGGTTCTGCTGGCGCGGGCCTTGATGGACAAGCCAGATTTATTGCTGCTGGACGAAGCAACCCAGGGACTCGATCAGCCTGGATCAGCGGCGTTTTACCTACAGATTGAACAGGTTCGACAGCGCACAGGGTGCGCTGTGCTGATGATCAGTCACGAACTTCATGTTGTTATGAGCGCCTCGGACAGGGTTGTGTGCCTAAACGGGCATGTCTGTTGTGAAGGAACTCCCGAGATCGTTTCAGCGGCACCCGAGTATCGTGCGCTGTTCGGAACCGGAACAGGCGGCGCATTGGCGCTCTATCGGCATGAACATGATCACGCACATGACGAAGAATGTGGTCACGATCATGCACATGATCACTCACAGGGCGCACATAACAAAAAGACCGAGGCTGCTGAATAATGCTCGACGATTTCATGACCCGTGCGGTTCTGGCAGGAATGGGCGTTGCCATCGCCGCAGCGCCTTTGGGCAGTTTCGTCGTTTGGCGGCGTATGGCCTATTTCGGTGACGCGACGGCACATGCGGCAATTCTGGGCGTCGCGTTGGCGCTGGCGTTGCAAATGTCGATCTTTGCAGGTGCATTGGCGGTTGCCTTGGCGATGGCGTTTACTGTGACAACGCTGTCAGGGCGTGGCTATGCGATGGACACGCTTCTTGGCGTATTGGCGCACTCGGCGCTGGCGTTCGGGCTGGTGGCGGTGTCGTTCCTGTCAGGAATTAGGATCGACCTCATGGCCTATCTCTTTGGTGACATCCTTGCCGTGTCTCGCGGCGATCTTGCTGTGATCTGGGGCGGGGCAGCGCTTGTTGTTGGCCTGATGGTTTGGCGTTGGTCTGCATTGCTGACGGCCACGTTGAGTGAAGAACTGGCCCATGCCAGCGGCATCGACCCCCGTCGTGAACAGTTGATCCTGACACTCGCACTGGCAATCACCGTGGCGGTTGCGATCAAGGTGGTCGGCGTTTTATTGATAGCGGCAATGCTGATCATTCCGGCCGCCGCCGCGCGTCCTTTGTCCCGCACGCCCGAACAAATGGCAGTAGCCGCCGCCGTGATTGGGGGACTGTCGGCCGTCGTCGGGCTACAATCCGCTTACCTCTTCGACACTCCGGCCGGACCGTCGATCGTCTGCGTCGCAGCAGTGGCGTTTCTCACGACAAGCCTGCTACGCAACCTGCGCGCCTAGGTGTAATCAAACACCTTGGGCGTTGCTTAATCGCAGCTATGCCATTGGGAAAATGGCGGAGAGACAGGGATTCGAACCCTGGGTGGACTTGCGCCCACAACGGTTTTCGAGACCGCCCCGTTCGACCACTCCGGCACCTCTCCGCGGGGGTCTGGAGGGGCGTTTAGCTTTTGCTTCAAACAGGTGCAACCTCTATTTCACCGGAAATGCACGTGACCGTGTTCGACACGGCGGGTTGGAATTGGTTGTGCCTAAGCATAGGTATGTTTGAGGTAGGCAAGGAGGGTCGAAATGATCGGCGCGATGTTGAGGACGGCAGCAACCGGAGCGGCGGTGATTGTGTGGTCTTTGCCCGCATGGGCCACTCCAACGAACGATCTCCTGAATGCGCTGGGTGTGCCACAGATCGTCGAAATCATGCGCGAAGAGGGGGTCGAGTACGGCGAGACCCTTGCTGTCGACATGGTGCCCGGAGGTGGCACCGAAGGGTGGACGTCCACTGTTGACCGAATTTACGACACCGAACGGATGCTGGCCACCGTACAAGAAGTGTTTACCGATGAATTCGGAGATGCTGACGTACAGACGCTGCTTGAGTTCTTCACCTCTGAAACCGGCCAGCAGATCGTCAGCCTTGAACTCAGCGCGCGCGATGCGATGCGCGAAAAGGAAATCGAAGACGCGGCCCGTGCGGCGTTCAACGATCTGGACGGTACCGCGTCCGAGGCGTTGTCGACGATTTCGGCCTTCGTTAACACCAATGATCTGATCGAAGCTAATTTGGTCGGGGCGCTCAATGCCAATTACATGTTCTATCTTGGCCTTGTGGATGGCGGTGCCTTGCGGATGAGCGAGTCCGAGATCCTGACCGAAGTTTGGTCCTCGGAAGAAGAAACCCGCGCCGATACACGCGAATGGGTTTATGCCTTTCTTTTGATGGCATACCGACCACTCGCAGACGGGGTTGTTGAAGACTACACGGAATTGTCCGCAACCGATGCGGGACGTGCTTTGAACAGGGCGCTTTTCGCCGGTTTCAACAAAATGTATGACGACATTTCCTATGCGCTTGGCATGGCCACTGCGCGGGAAATGCAGGTGCAGGAACTCTAGGCGCGAAACGCGTTGACAAACTCGGCCCGGGATTCCATAAGCCGCGCACATGAAAGTCGGGGCTTCGGTCCCGCCTTTTGTTTTTGGTGATAACGATGTCCCTGACGGGGCACGCTGTTTGAGGCGGGTCGGCTGACCCACAAACACCGCAAGGCGGGGCCACAGGACGCGGGTGACAAAGGAAAGAACACAATGTTCGCGGTGATGAAAACCGGCGGCAAGCAGTACAAAGTCCAATCGGGCGATACACTGCGCGTCGAAAAACTGGCTGCTGATGCAGGTGAAAAAGTCCAGTTCAATGAAATTCTGATGCTTGGTGGCGACAGCGTGACCGTGGGTGCGCCCCTTGTGGCAGGCGCTGCGGTTCAAGCCGAAGTGATCGACCAGATCAAAGGCGAAAAGGTCATCAACTTCGTCAAGCGCCGCCGTAAGCACAGCTCCAAGCGCACCAAGGGTCACCGTCAGAAACTCACGCTCGTGCGTGTGACGGAGATCCTCGCGTCGGGCGCTGACAAGTCCGGTGTAAAAGCTGCAATCGGTGCAGGTTCCGTAGCGGGTGTGGCTGTTGCTGCCGCCGCTCCGAAGAAAGCCGCCGCACCGAAAGCGGAAAAGAAAGCCGAAGCGCCCAAAGCGGCAGCCGCTGCCGGCGCGGACGACCTCAAGCTCCTGTCCGGTGTAGGCCCGGCGCTTGAGAAAAAGCTGCTCGAAGCAGGGGTCACATCCTTTGCCCAGATCGCAGCATGGACAGACGCAGACGTCGAAGAGTTCGGCGAAAAGCTTTCGTTCAAAGGCCGGATCGAGCGTGAAGGCTGGATCGAACAGGCCAAAGAACTGGCATCGAAGTAAGGAGACCTGACCAATGGCACATAAAAAAGCAGGCGGCTCATCCCGCAACGGTCGCGACTCTGCCGGACGCCGCCTTGGCGTCAAACTCTACGGTGGCCAGTCCGCGATCCCAGGAAACATCATCGTGCGTCAGCGCGGCACTAAATTTTGGCCGGGCAATGGCGTTGGCATGGGTAAAGATCACACAATCTTTGCAACTGTTGACGGTAACGTGACTTTCCACAAAGGCCTCAAGGGCCGCACCTTTATTTCGGTCCTGCCAACGGCGGAGGCCGCTGAGTAAGCCGACCTTAAGGTTTTTGGAAAATCTAGGGGGACCGGCAAAACTGCCGGTCCCCCGATCCGTTTTAGGACGGAGGCCTGCCCAATATCTGCGATGAGGAGAGAGCAGATGAACGTGGAGACCACCAGCGAATTTGAACACCCTGTCGTTCAGACAGAGAGGTTTAGCTTGCGTCCGTTGCAAGCTTCCGACGTCGGATTGATCCAACATTACGCCAGCGATAAACGCGTGGCTGCAATGACGACTACGATCCCTCACCCGTTGCCGCCCGGCGCGACTAAGGCGTTTGTCGAACGCAGCCTGTCGCCCACGCGCGAAGAGGACGTCTGGGCGATTGACGGAACAGCAACCGGTGGATCCGAGGTGATGGGTTTGATTTCTCTCCAGCGGATGGACCGAAATCAGTCGGAAATCGGCTATTGGGTGGCACCGCCGTTCTGGAACACTGGCCTAGCGTCAGAAGCGGTCGAGGCGTTGGTGTCGACCAACCCGCTGAACAACGAAACGATGTTTGCAAGCGTCTTTCAGGACAATCCGGCCTCGGCTCGTGTTTTGACGCATTGCGGCTTTGAATACATTGGCGATGCGGAGTCCTTTTCCGTCGCCAGAAATACAACGGTCAAAACCTGGACCTATCTCAAACGTATGGGCTGACGCGCGGTCGCAAATTGGGTAGACCGCGCATAGGCTCGATTAAAGGCTAACACATGAAGTTCCTCGACCTCTGCAAAGTCTATATCCGCTCCGGTTCGGGGGGGAATGGCTGCATCAGCTTCCGGCGCGAGAAGTATATCGAATTTGGTGGACCGGATGGCGGCGATGGCGGCGGCGGCGGTGACGTCTGGGCTGAAGCGGTCGATGGGCTGAATACGCTGATCGACTTCCGCTATCAGCAGCATTTCTTCGCCGATAATGGTCGGGCCGGTGCGGGTCGCCAGCGCACTGGCGCAGACGGCGACGACATCGTACTGCGTGTCCCGGTAGGAACGGAAATCCTCGACGAAGATGAGGAAACGGTCATTGCTGACATGACCGAACTCGGGCAGCGCGTTTTGCTGGCCAAGGGGGGTAATGGTGGCTGGGGCAATCTGCGCTTCAAAACCTCCACCAATCAGGCACCGCGGCGCTCCAATCCGGGGCAGGAAGGCGTAGAGCGCACGATTTGGCTCCGACTCAAGCTAATTGCGGATGTCGGTCTCCTGGGCCTGCCCAATGCTGGGAAATCTACGTTCCTTGCGGCCACATCCAACGCACGGCCCAAAGTGGCAGATTATCCCTTCACCACTCTGCATCCCAATTTGGGGGTGGTCGGTGTCGATGATGCAGAATTCGTCGTTGCCGACATTCCCGGCCTGATCGAAGGCGCGCATGAGGGCAGGGGGCTTGGCGACTTGTTTCTTGGCCATGTCGAACGCTGTGCTGCATTGCTGCACCTTGTTGATGGTACCTCAGGCACGCTGCTTGAGGATTATCAGACCATCATCGACGAAATCGAAGCTTATGGCGAGGGTTTGGCCGATAAGCCGCGTATCACTGCTTTGAACAAGATTGACGCGCTGGATGACGAAGAGCGCGCCTTTCTCAAGGAAGAACTGGAAAGCAAGACCGGTCACCCGGTGATGCTCATGTCCGGCGTGTCCAAGGAGGGTCTGACCGAAGTGCTGCGCGCATTGCGTAAACACGTCAAGATCACCCGGACCCGCGAACAGGCGACGGAGGAGGCCGAACCGTGGCAACCCTAGGCGACGCCCGCCGACTGGTTGTCAAAATCGGCTCGGCGCTTCTTGTCGACAAGTCCAAAGGCACGTTGCGCCGCGATTGGTTGGCGTCACTGGCCCAAGACGTGGCGTGGATCAAATCGCGCGGTACGGATGTAATCCTTGTGTCTTCGGGCTCGATTGCACTGGGGCGCGGCGTTTTGGGCTTACCGCCCACGGTCTTGCCTCTGGAACAATCGCAGGCCGCGGCAGCCGTCGGCCAAATCCGGCTTGCACGCGCCTATGAAGAGGTTCTTGCCCCCCACGGATTGACCACAGCGCAGGTTCTTGTGACGCTTGAAGACAGCACTGATCGCCGTCGCTATCTCAACAGCCGTGCAACCTTGGAAACGCTGATCGGGTTCGGTGTGATCCCCATCGTGAACGAAAACGATACCGTCGCCACCGATGAAATCCGCTATGGCGACAATGACCGACTTGCTGCACAAGTCGCCGCCACCGTGGGTGCGGACCAATTGGTGTTGCTGTCTGATGTGGATGGCTTCTACAGTGCCAACCCGCATGTTGACCCGAGCGCCGAATACTTTCCCGTCATCGACACCATTACACCCGAGATCGAAGCTATGGCTGGCGATGCCGGCTCCGGCTTGTCGAAAGGTGGGATGAAGACGAAATTGATGGCGGCAAAGACCGCCACCGCGTCAGGCTGCGCGATGGCCATCACCGAAGGGTCGCGATTGCATCCTCTCAAGGGGCTGGAAGACGGCGCGCGCGCCACGTGGTTCACGCCGCAGCTTGATCCGCACGCTGCGCGCAAGCGCTGGATTTTGGCGATGAAACCCCAAGGTGCGCTGATCATCGATGACGGCGCCGCGCGGGCTCTTCAGCGTGGAACATCGCTGCTTCCTCCGGGCATTGTTAAGGTTAGTGGCAAATTCGGTCGTGGCGATCCAGTGACGATCAAGGATGCTACCGGACGCGAGTTGGGCATGGGCCTCAGCCGCTACACTGCATCCGAGGCGCAGGCGATCAAGGGGCACAACTCCGCCGAGATCGAGGAAATTCTGGGCTATCCAGGGCGCGCCGTGGTAATACACCGCGACGATATGGCGATCTGAACTGCTTCTTCTTTTCAAAAATATGCACTTCCGACTTCCGAAAAGGCTGTACCGATGAAAGATTTCACAGACATCCCCGCTCTCATGCACGACATCGGTGTTCGCGCCAAAGCCGCCGCCCGCGAACTTGCCTTTGCATCAGCTGAACGCAAGCACGCGGCGCTGGTCGGCGCGTCTGAGGCTGTTTGGAAGAACCGTGCGTCCATCATCGAAGCCAATGCCAAGGATCTGGAGTACGGCCGAGAAAAGGGTCTCAGCGACGCGATGATGGATCGGTTGCTTCTTAACGAAGATCGTATTCGCGGCATCGTGGATGGCTTGCGTGCCGTTGCGGAGCAAACTGACCCGGTCGGGGCAGTGATGACGGAATGGGACCGTCCCTCTGGCCTGCACATCAAACGGGTGCGCACGCCCCTTGGTGTGATTGGCGTCATTTACGAATCCCGCCCCAACGTGACCGCCGATGCGGGCGCGCTGTGCCTCAAGGCGGGGAATGCTGTGATCCTGCGCGGTGGTTCGGAAAGCTTTCATTCGTCTAGTGTGATCCATGCCTGCCTGGTGGAAGGCGTGGTCAAAGCGGGCCTTCCTGAAGACGCAATCCAACTTGTTCCGACCCGTGATCGCGCGGCGGTGAGCGAGATGCTTACCATGACTGATTATATCGACGTAATCGTGCCTCGCGGTGGTAAAGGCCTTGTTGGCCTTGTCCAACGCGAGGCACGGGTGCCTGTCTTTGCCCATCTCGAAGGTATCGTACACATCTATGTCGATAAGGATGCAGACCCCGTCAAAGCCTTGAACGTCATCTTGAACGCCAAGACCCGCCGCACCGGCATTTGTGGTGCAGCTGAGTGTCTCCTGATCCACAAGGACGTGGTGGATACCATTGGTCAGGGCGTCATCAAGGCACTGCTTGAGGCGGGGGTCGAAGTGCGCGCCGATGAAGCGCTGCGCGCCATAGGAGGCACCGTTGCGGCACGCGATGCGGATTGGGGCTGCGAATATCTCGACAGCGTTATCGCCGCTAAGATGGTTGATGATCTGGACGCGGCCATCGACCACATCAACACCTACAGTTCTAACCATACGGATTGCATTCTTACTGAAGATGATGCAGCGGCAGACAGGTTTTTTGAACGGATCGACAGCGCGATCCTCATGCGAAACGCCTCGACCCAGTTCGCGGATGGTGGCGAATTTGGCATGGGCGCAGAGATCGGCATAGCCACGGGCAAGATGCATGCGCGCGGCCCAGTTGGCGCGGAACAGTTGACCAGCTTCAAATACATCGTTGTGGGCGACGGCACGACGCGGACCTGAGGGGTTGCCGTGGGGCAATCGGGCTGCTACCTGACATGGGCTAATCCGATACTTTTACTCGGAAAACTCGTGAGGCAGCAGTGACCGGCACCCATCCCCGGCTCGAAATCCGCAACATCGTGCGCGACTATGACGGCAAGCGCGTGGTGGATGATGTGTCTTTGGCAATCCAGCCGGGCAACGTAACTTGCCTGTTGGGGCCATCTGGCTGCGGCAAGTCCACAACGCTGCGGATCATCGCCGGGGTCGACATGCAAAGCAGCGGGACCATCCACGTGGATGGCAACCTGATTTGCGATACGGTCTATCGCGTGCCGCCTGAGCGGCGATCTATTGGTCTGATTTTTCAGGATTTTGCGCTTTTCCCACACCTCACCGTTGGTGACAACGTGGGTTTTGGCCTGACAGGTTCTCGCAAGGACAAACTTCCCCGCGTCGGTGAATTGCTTGAACGGGTGGGGCTGTCGCACTACCTAAACGAATATCCGCACCAGCTTTCAGGTGGTGAGCAGCAGCGCGTCGCTTTGGCCCGAGCAATCGCACCGCGACCGTCAATCATGTTGATGGACGAGCCTTTCTCGGGGCTCGACAACCGCCTGCGCGACGGCATCCGCGACGAAACTCTGGCGCTTCTCAAGGACGAAGGCACATCGGTTTTGCTGGTCACGCACGAACCCGAAGAAGCGATGCGCATGGCCGATGAGATTGCGCTGATGCGCGATGGCAAGATCGTGCAGCGCGGCGCACCTTACAATATTTATAATGCGCCTGCGGACAAAGCGGCTGTTGCGTTCTTTTCGGACATCAATCTGCTGACTGGCACCGTGCGCGGTGCGTTGACAGACACGCCGTTCGGTCAGTTTCTTGCGCCGGGTGTCCCGGATGGGGGACAAGTTGAAATCGTTTTCCGCCCGCAACATGTTGGCATTGATTTCGATCGCCACGGACGTGGTCCAAACCCGACGCCTTTGGCTGGTGCACCTGCGCGGGGCGTTGTCGAACGAGCCCGTTTCATGGGGTCGGAAAGCCTTGTCGAATTTCGGATGGACCATGACCAAAGCGTAATCCGCGCGACTGTCCCCAATGTGTTCCTGCCGAAACCCGGAACTGTTATGTGGCTGACCGTCCGTCGCGACCGGTGTTTTGTATTTCGCAAGGACAGCGGATCGGCGATCAAACCCTAGTCTTCGCTTTCCGACGGGGCGATCAAACTGATCTCTCCGCTATCGGCAAGATTGCGAATTGCCTGAACCACCGAGCTCATTGCTGCCTCGCATGCCTTTGGTTTTACCTCTCCTAAATCTTCAGACATTTCGCGAAGAGTGTCCGCCATACGTTTGGAAATGTTTGATAATATAAAGTCGACGCTTCGTGTGTCTATTTCTGCAACTGCACCAGCGATGACTGTGGCCAACGTCTCTTGATCGACGTCGCGTGTTATTTTGGGCGCGTCGATCGCGTTCATGCGATCCGGTATGTGGGCAAAGGTGAAGATAGATTTTCGGACTTCTTCTGCAAAACCTTTGTCGTCGTCATCAAGTGCGCTCAACAGTTCATCCCGCGTTGCGGCACGCGAAAAATTAAGGATCGCCCCCAAGCGTTCGGACGGTTGCGCGCGAAATGCCTTTGGTGGTTCGGATTCGAGTTGCGCAGCCAGGCTAAGGCCGATCCGTTCCACAGCATCCGGGGTAACAGCGTCTGTCATTGACATCGCGTATGTGATCCTTCGCGCGACGTCGCCGGGCAGCGAGCTCAGTAATTCGGCTGCTTTGGCAACATCGAGCTTTGACACCATCACTGCCGAAACTTGCGTCGACTCGGACGTGACAAAGGCCTGTAACCGGGCCAAGGACAATTCTGCTAGGCGCGCCCAAGGATCACCGATTTGTTGAACGCCCGCTTCCTTGCGCAGCCGTGAGGCGGTTTGAGCACTTATTTTCCCGTCCAGAGCTGTAAGTGCGCCCGCCATGTCACCGGGAAAGGAAAGACCAATCGCTTCAAGCTCTTCAGAGAACTCTTCAATGACCGAATGCATCGTCCCGCGGTCAATGTAGCGCATTTCCCCCAACAGGTGTGTCAACTGGATCTGCAAATCCTCGGGCAAAGCCGTGAGTGGGATGTTTGAACCTTCCTTCAGAAGGAATTGCACAATGATTGCCGCCTTAGCCTTGCGCGACAACCGAGACGTTGTGTCGGTCGGCTGTGCGCCTGCAACTGAGCGAGCGAGCGTGGTCAATTGTGTCATGCACCGTACTCCATCCTGTGCTTCAAGGCATAGGCGGGTAAGGTTAAAAAAGCGTCAGTAGCTGTAGCCTGCACCCGACTGAATCGCCATGCGAAGAGAGAGTTCGGGCCACGTCGATCGACCGCCGCGCTGGCGAATTTCGCTAAGCTGGGCGCGTGCCAGTTCGATGTTGCCGGATTCGACATGCCACTGACCTAGATAAGCCCGCGCCAATAGATTGTCAGGATTCTCGTTTAAGGCGCGATCGTACCATTCATACGCTTCGTCCGTACGGCCCGCCTTTCGGGCTGTGAACCCGCGATAGGTCAGAACACCATCGCTGTTCTGAAGGACCATTGCGTCCAACACGCGTTCTGCGTCCTTTATGCGCCCTGCATAAGCCAGCTCGCGCACTGCTTTCATGCGGTCGTTGTCGTTTAGGCTGCTGTCCGTTGGTTCAACACAGGTCTCGGTCGCCGCGTCCCAGACAGCACCATTGGCGCAAGTGTTCGTGGTTTCAGTCGGCGTTGGTGGGGTATCACTTTCGGTACCAACAGCCATTGCAATAGAAGGGGCGGCGACCAAAGCGGCAACCATCATCGAACTACGCATAATCATGTCCTTTAAAAACAGTTGTTGAAAATGAGCTAGGCCAAATGAAAAAGACGGCCATGAAGGCCGTCCTCAACAAGGTGTGAGCAGGATGGTTTTAGCCGCTCACGACTTTGCAGGTATTGGTGTCCGCATCGTAAACCGTGCCGTTGGCGCAGGTCATGGAAACTTCTTCGTGGTCAAAACATGCAGCGAAGCCTGAGGTGGCCGTGGCAATGGTCAGTGCTGCGGTGGTCAGAAGTGTCTTGATGGTCATCAGTCAATCCTCTGTTGTGAATGTGAGAAAGGTAGCACGGCTCTTCGAATTGGCAAAACGATACCTGATCAGCCCTGCTTTGGGCTGAATGAGTTGACCATCTGATAAGCTTTGCGCGGTCCCGTCACGTCCCAAGTGCTGTGCCATACGGGCCAAGTTTCAAAATCGTATGTAACGATATAGGTGTCTGGATCGCACCAGTGTGACGCTCCGAGCTCTGCTCCTCCAAACGTATGGAATTCCCGTCCATCGTCGAAATCGACATGAATTCCAACACTATCTTCGCGCCAACGATATCTGCGTTCTGCGTGAAATGGCGTATGACCGGGAAGGTGTAGCAACCCTGTTTCATGATAGGCCAACCCGAACGCATCACGCCGGAACGTTGCGGTTCCTTCGAAGTGCCCCGTGGTGCCCGCGCGATGATCGACGATCCGTCGCGTCAAAAACCACGTACCTTCAAAGTCAAATAGAGAGGGGGCGAAATAGCTCTTCACGGTCGCTTTGAAACTGGATTGGTCAGGGCAAAGCGTCTCATTCCGGTTGGCCTCTCTTGTCGCGCACCGGTCCGCAGTCTAGGAGAGCGACAAAATTCCGCAAGCCAACCGATGAAAGGATCGCGTTTATGATCCCCCGTTATTCCCGTCCCGAAATGGTGTCCATATGGGAACCCGCGACCAAGTTCCGCATCTGGTACGAGATCGAGGCGCACGCCTGTGATGCGATGGCCGATCTGGGCGTGATCCCGCGCGAAAACGCGGACGCCGTTTGGAAGGCCAAAGATGTCGAATTTGATGTCGCCCGCATCGACGAGATCGAAGCCGTAACCAAACATGATGTGATCGCGTTCCTCACCCATCTGGCAGAGCATGTCGGCTCAGAAGAGGCGCGCTTTGTACACCAAGGGATGACCTCCTCGGACGTGCTTGATACATGTTTCAATGTTCAGCTGGTGCGGGCCGCTGACATCCTGATCAAGGATTTGGAAGGATTGTTGGCCGCCCTGAAGCGCCGCGCCTACGAACACAAGGATACGGTCCGCATCGGCCGTTCCCACGGCATTCACGCCGAACCGACCACAATGGGTCTGACCTTTGCGCGGTTCTATGCTGAAATGGATCGCAACCTAAGCCGTATGCGTGACGCCCGCGCCGAGATCGCCACAGGTGCGATTTCTGGTGCTGTTGGCACCTTTGCCAATATTGACCCTGCGGTTGAGGAACATGTCTGCGACAAGCTCGGTCTCGTGCCGGAACCGATCAGCACACAGGTGATCCCGCGCGACCGTCATGCGGCGTTCTTTGCCACCTTGGGTGTGATCGCCAGCAGCATCGAAAACGTCGCCATCGAAATCCGCCACATGCAGCGCACCGAAGTGCTGGAAGGCGCGGAATTCTTCTCGATGGGACAGAAGGGGTCGTCGGCCATGCCGCACAAGAAGAACCCTGTTCTGACCGAAAACCTGACTGGTCTTGCCCGCATGGTGCGCGCGGCTGTGATCCCGGCGATGGAGAACGTGGCGCTTTGGCATGAACGCGACATCTCGCATTCGTCGGTCGAACGGATGATCGGACCGGACGCGACGATCACGCTGGATTTCGCGCTGGCGCGTTTGACGGGTGTGATCGACAAGATGCTGATCTTCCCGGACAACATGCTGGAAAACATGAACAAGTTCCCGGGACTGGTGATGTCTCAGCGGGTCCTTCTGGCCCTGACTCAAGCCGGTGTCAGCCGTGAAGACGCCTACACATTTGTTCAACGCAATGCGCTGAAAGTCTGGGAGCACCGGACAGATTTCAAACAAGAGCTCCTGAATGACCCGGACGTGGTTAAGGCGCTCAGCCCTGAGCAGATTGAAGAGAAATTTGATCTTGGCTATCACACCAAACATGTCGACACGATCTTTGCCCGCGTGTTTGGCGAGTAAGCCCCGCGAAGAGCTTTGAAATGTTAGCAAGGCGCTTTAAAGCGCCTTGCCGATTAGCTCAGATGGTCCACGACCATTAGATGCTGCGCCAATGTCTGAACTTCTTCCAACCAACGCTCCACCAGTCGTGGATCATGCGGCGCAGGACTGACCCCGGCCGGAATTTCGCGGTTGAGTACCGCTTCGATGGCCAGCGACACTGGCACTGAAACCAAGCGGGCCATAGCCGTCCCGCGCGCATCTCCCCACGCATCCATCACATAGGTCTTGTGCCAGACGGGGCGACCATCTTTCTCGGCCAGAAGGTCGACGCACAGCACCACGCGGTCCGGCTCATCGGGTGCGTAAGCGTTCTGTTCCAGAAGCTCTGCCGCCATCTCGGTCAGCCGGTCATCACTTGCCGTGCCGACCTCAGCAAAAATGTGCGCCCAGGCATCAGTCCAGCCATTCAGACGCAACGTGCCACGTACGAATTCTTTGACGGGCCAGGTCGATTCGAACTGGTAATCGGCCATGAAGGGCAGGCTGTCCCGGTTCGGATACACCTCGAACGCCTCTGGCTGCGGCAAAGGCGCGTCGTAGCGGGTGATCGCATCCCAAGGGCGTTTGACCTCAAGTTCGGTATGATGGCGGATCGACCGTGAAGGCGAGCGAAGCGCTTTCAGAACACCCACGGGGGCCCAACTGAACTTATAGCGAAACGCATTGGCGACTTTTGGCACGCCGCCACAATAAGATTTGAAAGATATAACATTTTCAGCGTTATATGCGGGGCTCTTGCGGTACTCGGCAACAAGGTGATGGGCCATCAAATGGTCGATCCCCGGGTCAAGCCCAACCTCGTTCACCAATGCCACACCAGCCATTTTCGCGGCTGCATCCAGTGCGCGCATCTCGGGCGCGATATAAGAGGACGATACGAAATGTGCTCCGTGGTCGATGGCCAACTGCGCCAACTGCACATGCCAATCGCCGGGCAGCATCGACACCACCACATCACCCGGTTCGACCGCAACAGCCAAAGCTGCCGGATCAAACACACGAATGTCGTCGATCAAGTCACCCACCGCCTTGTGGGCTTTTTCGACCGTGCGGTTCCAGACGGTCACGGTGTGCCCATCCTGTATCAATCTTCGTAGTCCGGGAACGGAAGACAGACCCGTTCCACACCAATGAACTGTCATGTTGTCACCTTCTGGATATGCGTGTCGAAATAGGTTTTTGCGCGCCCCCAGACGCCTTGGTCGATCTCGGTTAAGGTCTTGAGATGTGGCAAAAGCTGCGCTGCGAAATCCTCTGAGGATTCGCGTGGCATCAGAGAGGGTAGGTTGTCGATCGCCATCACATCGAGCGGTGGCGTATCGCAAGCCCGCGTGACGGGCGCTTCCCAACTCGTCACCTGATCATACACCTTGATCGGTGAAAAATCGCTGTCTGGATCGCAGGCTATATCGCCAATCACCCGCAGACGGCGCGGCCCGTTGCAGGCATCTTCTGGCACAAAGACCGGAGTCCCCGGACGCGCAAGAATGCAATTAAAAAACAACGTGTGATCAAGCACTTCAGGAAAGGGGCCACCATGCGCGGTTTCCGCCATATCCCACTTGGTCACGGTAAGGCCTACCTCTTCACATAGATCGCTGGCCCCGGTTCCGACCCGCCCAAGCGCGCCGATGACCATTGCGTTTGGTGATGCACCGGCCAGCGCCGTCTTAACATCGTTCCGCATCGCTTTGGATGACGGCCATGTCTTGACAGACGGGCAGGGGATGCCCGCCTGCTGTGCGGCATAAGCCAGTACCGACACGGCCGCGCCAGCGTATCCCGCCCAATAGCCAAACGCGGCAACCCGCCGCCCATCGGTGTTTTCAAGATATTCGAGGTCGTAAAGAACGCCTCCGCCGGCTTTGAATCTCGCCAAAAGACGTTGCCCCGCAGGCTGTCCCTTATAGGCGTGACCGAACATGATATGCCGATGACGCAGCGCTGTGCCATCATCCGGTATTTCCTTTAAACCAAAAATGATCGCGTCTTCTGGCGCATCGACCCAGCTGCCTTCGGGCGCAATCGTGGCTCCAGCCGCTTCATAGTCTGCGGTGTTGATTACCCGCGTCGCGCTCTTTTCGACCGTGACCTTGGCGCCTAGGGCGATTAATGCCGCAACACCTTCAGGCAGGACCCCCACGCGTTCTTCATTTTCGCGGCTTTCCGCGCGTACCCAGATATGGGTCATTCTATCCCCTCTTTCCGACTCGCCGCACCCTAGCCAGCGCAATCGCAGGACAAAAGCCCTGTCGCTTACTTCTCTGGTTCAAAAATATCCCCGCCGGGGGCATACTCGAGGCCGCAGCGCGCAGCGCGAGGACCGAGACAAAATGCGTGCGCATGAGCGCGCACATCCAAGCGTATATCGTTTAGATATGCGTCTGGGCGAAAAGTCGATCCGGCGTGTCCAGATGCGGCAGTGCGTTAAATTGGGTCAGCGCCAGTTGACCCTCAAGCGGCAACCAGGAACTGACGGATGTGTTCTGGATCGACAGACACACATTGCAGAACGCTGGCATCTCCAATCCCAGCGTCAGCCGCATTGCCATTCCAATCAAGCCGCCAGATGTCACCACAAGTGACCGCCCGGGCAGGGCGCTGATCTCGTTCAGAGCATCGCTCACGCGGTTTTCGAAGTGGGCGAAACTTTCCGGTGCGCCTTCAAGCTTGCCATCACGCCAGTGACCAAACAAGCAGGGCATGTGACGCACAAAATCTTCTCGGTTATCGGGCAGGATGATCCCGTGTTGATCCGCCAAGAGCTGCGAGAGTGTGAAATACTCCAACTCGTTCAGCCGTTCATCGCGGGCGATTTCCCCTGTCGTCTCGGCCGCGATTCCATCGGCGGTTTCTATGTGACGGCGTAACGTGCCAGTCCATATTTGCGCGAAAACATCGCCTTTTTGCCGCAAATGATCGCCAAGCCATCCCGATTGCTGGTGTCCAAGCGGGCTTAGCCGATCGTACTCAATTTCGTCGCGGGCGCCGGTGTTGGCCTGTCCGTGGCGGACCAGAACGATTTGCGACATGCGACCTCGGACAACTTTGAGACAAAAAGAAAACGCGCCCGGCGGGCGGGCGCGCGATAGTTGTGATCCGAAGTATCAGACCTCGTTCATGATCTGCGCTTTGGCCTCGACCAGCAATTCCGCCATCTTTGCGCGAATCTCGTCATCGCTGGCTTTGCCGTCAAGATCACCGGATACCTTCCGAACCACGTCTTCGTGCCCAGCTTCCTCGAAATCCGCCTTGACCACTTCCTTGGCATATTCAGCCGCGGCGTCGCCGGATTTGCCCATCAAGCCAGCGGCCCACAGACCCAGCAATTTGTTGCGGCGGGCTTCAGCCTTGAATTGTATTTCCGCATCGTGAGCGTATTTGTTCTCAAACGCGTTTTCGCGATCATCGAAGGTCGACATGAGGGTGTTCTCCCGGAGATGTGTTTCGGTTTGGCCTAGGTATGGCCTGACGCGGCGGGCGGTTCAAGTCGTTGCGTTGCTTGCGGGACGATCCAGCTTGCACTAAGAGGCTGTCAAACGCAGCCGTTTTTCTCAATTTCGAACGGTGATGCGCACAGCTTTTTCGTGCCATCCGGCGCATTGACAGAAAGACCCCACATGGCCCGTCGCAAGAAGATTTACGAAGGCAAAGCCAAGATCCTGTATGAAGGTCCCGAGCCGGGCACGATTGTGCAGTATTTTAAGGACGATGCGACCGCTTTCAACGCCGAGAAGCGTGACGTGATCGACGGCAAGGGCGTGCTGAACAACCGCCTGAGCGAGTTCTTTATGGTGGGCCTGAATTCCATCGGTGTGCCGACCCACTTCCTCAAGCGTTTGAACATGCGTGAACAACTTGTACGCCAGTGCGAGATCATCCCGCTTGAGGTCATTGTGCGCAATTTTGCCGCTGGCACCATGGCCAAGCGTCTGGGCATCGAAGAAGGCACTGCGTTGCCGCGTCCGATTGTCGAGTATTGCTACAAAGACGATAAGCTGGGTGATCCGCTGGTCACAGAAGAGCATATTGCCGCCTTCGGCTGGGCCAGCCAGCAAGACATGGACGACATCCTGAGCCTCGCGTTGCGCGTCAACGATTTCATGTCCGGGTTGATGTATGGCGTCGGGATCAAGTTGGTGGATTTCAAAATCGAAATCGGTCGCGTGTTCGATGGCGATTACCAGCGCCTAATCGTCGCGGACGAGATCAGCCCCGACAGCTGCCGTCTGTGGGACATCGAGACGGGTCGCAAGCTCGACAAGGATGTATTCCGCCGTGATCTGGGCAATCTGGCAGATGCCTATACGGAAGTGGCTCGTCGTTTGGGCGTTATGCCACAGAACGCAACGCCGATGGAAAAGCCGAAGCTGATCAACTGACGTGGTGCCCGAGACGGGCGTCACATTTGCATATTTGACAAAAGAAGAAGGGGGACAGTCGCGCCCCCGGACAAGGCGGAGACGATCATGAAAGCACGGGTGCATGTGATGCTGAAGGACGGGGTTCTGGACCCGCAAGGCGAAGCGGTGCGTCACGCCCTTGGTGGGCTGGGATTCGGCGGTGTCGACAAGGTGCGTCAGGGCAAGGTGATTGAGCTTGATCTGGCGGATGGTACAACCGAAGACACCGTACGTGAGATGTGTGAAAAGCTGCTCGCGAACACAGTGATCGAAAGCTACCAGATTGAGCTGAGCTGATGCGCGCGGCGGTTGTTGTTTTCCCCGGTTCAAACTGCGACCGGGACTTAGCCGTGGCATTCCGCGAGGCGGGCTGTCAGGTTGAGATGGTCTGGCACAAGGACACGACCCTGCCTTCCGGGGTCGACATTGTCGGTATTCCCGGCGGGTTTTCTTTTGGCGATTATCTACGCTGCGGCGCGATTGCCGCGAATTCCCCAATTTGCACCGAGATCAAGGCGCATGCCGACCGGGGTGGATTCGTTTTGGGTATCTGCAACGGCTTCCAGGTGTTGACCGAGACCGGATTGCTGCCGGGGGCGCTTTTGCGCAACGCAGGACTTAAGTATATTTGCCGAACTGTTCCGCTTATCGTCGGGACCAATGATAGCATCTATACATCGGCTTACGATGTGGGCCAGAGCGTCGGGGTTCCGATTGCGCACCATGATGGCAATTTCACCGCGTCGGACGATGTCGTGGCGAAGCTATCGGATGAAGACCGGATCGCTTTCCGCTACGCCGACAACCCCAATGGTTCCACAGCCGATATCGCGGGCATCCTGTCCGAGAACCGGCGTGTGCTTGGCATGATGCCGCATCCCGAAAGGGCTGCTGATGAAAAGCACGGTGGCACCGATGGAAAAGCGCTGTTCAGCAGCATCGCAAGCGCCCTGACGGCGGCTTAGCGCCTGTTGACGCAGGCGTGACGCGCTGCCGCTTGAGAGGCCGTCTGGATTTGCATATTCTGCGCCAATGGCCAAGGGCACTTCATTGACGCGACACGCGACCCGGACAGGCTCTCTGTCGTGGCGGGTGCGTGTTGCGCTGACTTTGCTGACCGCTGTTGCGGTTGCGACGGTATTTTTCACCAATCGCTTCTTGACCGATCGGTTCACCGAAAGCACCCGCAATCGCGCCGAACTGCGCCTTGCGCTCTACTCGGGCAACCTCGTGTCTGAATTGCGGCGCAACGCCATTGTGCCACAGCTTTTGGCACGAGACCCGGCATTGATCGGTGCGTTGAATTCCACTGATTTTTCGCAAAGCTCTCAGCGGCTGATTTCCTTCGTCGATGAGATCGGAGCGGCATCGCTTATGTTGCTGGATGTCGACGGTCGGACTGTGGCTGCAACCAGCCGGGAGAGGTTGGGAGAACAGCATAGAAGCGCCGCGTATTTTGTCGAAGCTCTGCGATCTAACGCGACTGTATTCACCTCGCAGCGTGAAGAGGTCGGCAGCTTCAATTTCAGCTATTCCCGCCGCATCGAAAGCCAAGGCCAATCAATTGGTGTCATTGTTGTCGAGGTTGATCTGGCGAAGTTTGAACGCGCTTGGGCGGGGATTTCCGATGCTGTTCTGGTGACCAACAGCGAAGGCGAGATCATCCTCGCGACCGAGCCGCGCTGGCGCGGTCAGACCATGGCGACCGCGCTAGAACGGGAACCCGCCGACAGCGCCATCGAACGCGCGATCCGCGCCACCGCAGATTGGACGGCGCTGCCAGCTGACGCCTATTTTCAGGGTGAGGCGGTGATGCGTATCGAAGGCCGTATCCCGTTCCGAGGCTGGAACATGGTGTCCTTCACCACCTATGCCAGCGTACGCGAACGGGTGAATACGGTGCTGGCGCTCGAAATCATGGGATTCGCGATTCTGCTTGCGCTCGCCTTCTACGCGCTCAGCCGAAAGACAGCGCTGCGCATGGCGCTTTTCCAGCGCGAGTCGGCAGAGCTTCGCGCATTGAACCAGAGGCTACAGCGGGAAATCGCCGAACGCGAAAGGGTTCAGGAAACGCTGGCGGTGGCCGAACAGACGCTGGCGCAAAGTTCCAAACTTGCCGCCTTGGGTGAAATGTCAGCTGCGGTCAGTCATGAGTTGAACCAGCCGCTGGCCGCGATGAAAACCTATCTGGCCGGTGCGAAACTTTTGATGCGGCGTAACCGGACCGAAGAGGCACAGGCGGCGTTCAGCAGGATCGACGATCTGATCGAACGAATGGGGGGGATCACGCGCCAGCTAAAGAGCTATGCGCGCAAAGGCCAAGAGGCGTTTTCCCCTGTGAATATGGGTGATGCACTGGCTTCCAGCCTGTCGATGATGGAGCCGCAGCTAAAGTCCCGCAAGGTCAAGATCACCAAGATCCTTCCCGAGGACCGGGTGTTGGTGATGGGCGACAGGATGCGGATCGAGCAGGTGATGATCAACCTGCTGCGCAACGCATTGGACGCCACCAAGACAGTCTCGGACCCCCAGCTTGAGATTATCCTCGCCAGCGGCGAGACCGCGACGTTAACCATTCGCGACAATGGGCACGGGATCGAAGACCTCGATGCGCTGTTCGAGCCGTTTTACACGACCAAGCAGCCCGGTGACGGTGTGGGGCTGGGGCTTGCCATTTCCTCGGGGATCGTCAACGACCTTGGAGGACGGCTGCTGGCCCGCAACGCTGAAGAAGGTGGGGCGGTGTTCGAAATGCAGTTACCGATCTTGAACGACCAAACGCAGGCGGCGGAGTGAACCCATGGGCAAAGCTATGAAGATTGCCATTGTCGATGACGAAAAGGATATGCGCCAGTCGATCAGCCAATGGCTGGCGCTGTCGGGCTATGACACCGAAACATTTGCCAGCGCTGAAGAGGCGCTTGGCTCAGTCGGCTCTGATTATCCGGGGATCGTGATTTCCGACATCAAGATGCCGGGGATGGATGGGATCCAGCTTTTGCGCAAGCTGATGGGATCAGATTCCGCGCTGCCTGTTATCATGATCACCGGCCATGGCGATGTGCCGATGGCGGTCGAAGCGATGCGTATTGGAGCGTTTGATTTCCTTGAAAAGCCGTTCAACCCCGACCGCATGTCGGACTTGGCCAAAAAGGCCACCAACGCCCGCCGCTTGACGCTCGACAACCGCGCGCTGCGCCGCGAGTTGGGGGATGGCACGCAGATGATGCGCAAGCTGATCGGGTCCAGCCCGGCCATGGAACGTCTGCGCGAAGACATTCTGGATTTGGGGCAGGCCGATGGGCATGTGCTGATTGACGGGGAAACCGGCACAGGCAAGACGCTTGTAGCGCATGCTCTGCACGCGGTGGGCAGCCGGGCGGGAAAGAAATTCGTCCTGATCTCTTGCGCTGCGATGGATGAGGACACGCTGATCCGCCGCCTGTTCGGTCCAATGATGCCCGAGGACAATCGTTTGCCGGCCGTCGAAGAGGCGCGTGGCGGCACGTTGGTTCTGGAAGACATTGAAGCGCTGTCAGATGCAGCGCAGGCACGGCTTTTGACCATGATCAACGATCAGGGCACGCCGCCAGAAACCCGCATCGTTGCGATCTGCAATCTGCAGGACGAGGGCCGCACCTGCGAAGACGCTTTGCGTCCGGATCTTTATTACCGCCTTGCCGCGCTTAAGATCACCGCCCCGCCGCTGCGCAATCGGGGTGAGGATATTCTGACCCTGTTCACGGCTTTGGCTGATCAATTCGCGGACGAATATGGCTGCGACGCACCGCAGGTCAGCGCACAAGAAGCAGCGCAGCTTTTGCAGGCTCCGTGGCCAGGTAATGTGCGCCAGCTCATCAATCTGGCTGAACGCGCGGTGCTGCAATCGCGACGCGGAACAGGCACCATTGCCTCGTTGCTGATGTCTGATCACGACGAGATGCAGCCGGTGATGACGACCGAAGGCAAGCCGCTCAAGGAATACGTCGAAGCGTTCGAACGGATGTTGATCGACAACACCATGCGCCGCCATCGAGGATCGATTTCGTCGGTCATGGACGAACTGTGCCTGCCGCGCCGGACCCTTAACGAAAAGATGGCCAAGTACGGCTTGCAGCGCTCCGATTACCTCTAAGTGGGCAAGCCCTTTCGAACGGGCTTGGGACGGATTTCCGAAAATTCGTCCTGCTCACCCTGCCGCGCGCATCAGCATTCCGTAAAGGTCGCGGGGGTTGTCCGGATCGGCCAATAGGTCGAGCGGCAGGTTCAACCCGGTCTCGCGGGTGAGGGCGTGTACCACCCGCAGAGCCGAGAAATCCTCGATTGCAAAACCGACGCTGTCGAACAATGTGATCTCGCGCGGATCGCGGCGGCCGGGCACCGCTCCGGCAATCACCTGCCACAACTCAGTCACCGGATGTTCCGCATCCAACTGTTGAATTTCGCCCTCAATACGGGTCTGTGGTGGGTATTCCACAAAGATCGTCGACCGTTTCAGAATGGCGGCGGCCAGTTCGGTCTTGCCGGGGCAGTCCCCGCCGATGGCGTTGATGTGTACGCCACTCCCAACCATGTTGTCGGTCAGGATCGTCGCGTATTGCTTGTCCGCCGTGCAGGTGGTCAGGATCTGCGCCCCTTCGATGGCTTCTTCAGCGCTGTTGCAGGCAAAGACGCTCAAACCCGTGCCTGCGAGGTTTGCGGCACATTTCACGGTGGCAGCAGGATCCTTGTCGTAAAGGCGCACGGTGTCAATTCCGCAGATGGCCTGCATCGCGATGCTCTGGAACTCTGCCTGCGCGCCATTGCCGATCATCGCCATTGTGGTTGCACCCTTGGGCGCCAGGTGTTTCGCCGCGACTGCGGACATTGCGGCGGTGCGCAATGCGGTGAGCAAGGTCATTTCGGACAGAAGTACCGGATAGCCAGTATCCATATCCGCCAGCAGCCCAAAGGCTGTCACGGTTTGCAACCCCTCGGATGTGTTCTTGGGATGGCCGTTCACGTATTTGAAGGCGTAAAGTGCGTCGTTGGCCGTGGGCATCAGTTCGATCACACCCACAGGGCTGTGAGCAGCGACGCGGGGCGTTTTGTCGAAACTCTCCCAGCGGCGGAAATCCTCTTCGATGGCAACAGCGATACGGCGGATCATTTCGGATAGGCCGACGTGATGCACCAGCTGCATCATGTGATCGACCGAAACGAATGGAACCAAAGCCTTGTCTGACGGTTGCATATGAGTCTCCTCAGATCATGCGCGGGGTGGGACGGTCAAAGATGCGGCGTCCCAGCGCAGAGGCAGCAAGGTCGACCATCAACTGCGCCGTGCGCCCACGCTCGTCGAGCATCGGGTTCAGTTCGACCAGATCCAGCGAGGTCATCAGCCCGCTGTCACACAACATCTCCATGACCAGATGCGCCTCGCGCACTGTGGCGCCGCCGGGCACTGTGGTGCCCACAGCAGGCGCAAAGGCCGGGTCGATGAAGTCGACGTCCAGCGACACATGCAGCGCGCCACCTGCCATCGCGACATCCGCCAGAAACGGCCTGAGAAGGGCTGCAACACCAGATTCGTCGACGGCTCGCATGTCGTAGCCATGCACGCCGGTTCCAGCCATCAACTCGCGCTCTGGCAGATCAACAGAGCGCAGTCCGATGATACAGGTCTGGCTGGGTGGCACGATGGCGGGCAGGGCAGGGAAGCCATCAAAACCGCTTTGACCTGTGGCATAGGCCAGCGGTGTGCCGTGCAGGTTGCCCGAAGCCGTGGTCTCAAGCGTATTAAAATCGCTATGCGCATCCAGCCATAGCACGAATTGCGGGCGATCCTGCTGCGCCGCATGGGCGGCCACTCCTGGCACGGTGCCTAGCGACAACGCATGATCGCCACCCATGAAGATCGGTAAACCTTTTTGCATGGCATCCTGCGCCGATCGCATCAATGCCGTGGTCCAGCCGATGGTTTCCGATAGATTCACCAAACCGTCCCGTTCCAAGATGTCATTGGAATCCGGTGCGACATTGCCCAGATCGGTCACGCGGTGTCCCAGCGCGGTCAAGGCGCGTGCAATCCCGGCGGTGCGATAGGCGTCAGGGCCCATCAGGCATCCCTTGCGGGCTTTTCCGCAATCCAATGGCGCGCCGACCAATACGATCTTCTGTGACTGCATCTATCCTGTCCTCATGATCTTTGAACGGGATATAGATGGCAAATTGGGCTGTCGGTAACTGGCCAAATTGATCAATCTGAGATACTATTTTCCAAAATGGGCAATGCATTGACCAAAATGGATCGTACAGACACCCGACTGATCTCAGCCCTGCGTCACAATGGCCGCGCTTCGGTGTCGGACTTGGCCAGTACGCTCAACCTGTCCCGTGCGACAGTGCGGGCGCGGCTGGACCGTCTGCAAACTTCGGGCGACGTGGTTGGTTTCACTGTGGTTCTGAAAGAGGATGTGGCCCAGGACCCGGTTCGAGCCCTGATGATGATCGGCATCGAAGGGCGTGGGACCGATAGGGTGCTCCGGCAACTGGGAAGCTTGCCCCAGGTGCGGTCTTTGCATTCTACAAATGGGCGCTGGGATGTGATCGCGGAATTGGGAACCGAAACGCTTGAAGCGCTGGATGACGTCCTGTCCCGCATCCGCAAGTTCGAGGGGGTGTCACAGTCTGAAACGTCGCTTTTGTTGTCGACCCGGAAAAGTGGCGCTTAGTCTGGCTTGCGTGCTGCCGCGATCCACAGCCCCATAAGGCTCAGCGAAATTATCATGTTCCAGCTTGCCATCGACAGGCCGAACAACTCCCATGGGACCTCGTCACAGCGCACCAGCGGCGCGCTCATGATCTGGTCGAACAGCTCGTCCGTGGACAAACCGCCAATCGGACCAGAGGTGCAGGTTGTCGGACCTTCCCACCAGCCGCGTTCAACCCCGGTGTGGTAGGCTCCGACGGCCGCTGTTGCGAATGCTGCCAATGCGCCCAACCACGCCAGCGTGGCGTTGCCAAACCGTAAAGCCACCGCTCCAATCGCGATCGCGGCGACATGTGGATAGCGCTGCCAGATGCACAGCTTGCAGGGCGGCAGGCCGCCGATGTGCTGAAACGCCAACGCACCCAGCATCAACGCCAGCGACCCGGCAGCAGCAAGCAACATCAACATCCGACGATTCAGCGTCACAGGAACCTCACCACGTAGAAGCCTCCGATCAGAAGCACGACAAACAGCGTGAACATGAGCCCTAGTCGCTTTTCGATAAACGCTCGGACAGGTGCTCCGAATGCCCGCAAAAGACCTGCTACCACAAAGAAGCGCAAGGCCCGCGCGATCACGGATGTGACAACAAAGGTGGTCAGCGGCATGGCCGTCCAGCCCGACATGATGGTGATGACCTTGTAAGGGAACGGCGTCACGCCCGCGATCAGCACAGCCCAGAAACCAACTCCGTTGAATCGGTCGTTGAATTCGGCCATCGAGTCGGCCTTGCCAAGGGCGCTTAAGATCGGCTCGCCCAAGGTTTCATAGAAGAAGTAGCCAATCGTGTATCCAAGCATTCCGCCCAGGACTGAAGAAACTGTGGCAACCAGTGCAATCAACCACGCCCGCGAGGGCCGCGCGAGGATCATCGGGATCATCAAGACATCTGGAGGAATCGGAAAAACCGAGCTTTCGACAAAGGCGACGACCGCAAGAACCCAAAGGGCCCGAGGGTGATCGGCCAAAGACATGGTCCACTGGTACAGGCGCTGCAACATAACGGCTCCGGCTACGGGTTGATGGGCTAAGACCACGCGCTGATGGATGGGTCAAGTCTGCTGCAAGGAAATGCGTTTTTGCGCTGGACGAGCGGAATGAGCTTGGGTAGGGGTTGCGCGTGGCCCAAGTGGCGGAATGGTAGACGCAGGGGATTCAAAATCCCCCGCTGGCAACAGCGTGCGAGTTCGAGTCTCGCCTTGGGCACCACCTCAGTCTACCCGATACATTGAACCCGCGTCGTCAACACGACGCGCCTTGTTCGCGTTTCGTCAGGTTATTGCTGGCGCTTGACGCACGCCGTTCCAAATGTAGCTGACTTCGGTCAACGTGAATGTTTGGTATGCCTTGTCGACCGCTGGCATCGACTTCCACACCTTTTTCGAAATGGACTTTGGTTTGGCCTTCGGGATCACTGTCAAAGTAAAGTAGATGTGAAATGTGATCGAACCGCGCCCCCAAGGGATGCTGACCGTCACATGATACACCGCGCCGACCCAGCTGACGCCTTCGGCCTGTTGAATGCCCTTCAGAACCGTCACTTTGTCGCTTCCCGACCCGCAATGGGTCAGTACGGCCTGAACCGCATTGTCTCCGCAGGTTTTGCCAGCGCAAGCAGACGACACCGCAGCTTGGATTTCCCCCGAAGTACCTAAACCCGCAATTCCGGATTTGTGATTTTCCGCGCTGTCCCAGTCGGCTGAAAAGGTAAAAGGCATATTTGTTCCTTTAAAAAGTTAAGAAATTCGTCCCGCGACCAAACACTGAATGTCACTCGCGCGATCGTAGGTTCATGAATAAGTGATGTGTCTTTTGGCGGAATTCCGTTCTGCGGGGCGCGGTTACTCTTCCAATGATGCGATATAGGCCACCATGTCGTCGATGTTCCCGCCAATCATGTATTCGGCGTAGCGCGGCATGGTGGTGTGAATTGGCGTGACAATACGTTGGCGGATCTGCTCAGCGGATCGGTAAACCGCGATGGCAGCAAAACTGGGCGGTTCTTGTTTGAACGGGCCACCGGGATCGACCATGTGACAGGAGGCGCAATACTCTTCGGCGATGTGTTGTCCCATCGTGGCGTTGCCCTCTTGCGCCATCGCTGAGCCCGCTAGGCTGGCCAAAACAATTGCGAAACTCGTGCGGAACATGATCCCCTCCGTAATTTCGGATCGGTATGGAATCATGGTACGCCGCCATGTGGTTTCGAGCAAAGGTTTTGGCAGACATCTCGACGAACTGTGTCATGACTCGCAGCGTGGCAGTTCACACGCGGCAAAGTGCGGCGGTGTTTTTTCCTGTCCGGGCTTTTCCTTTCCTGTCTGCGTGATAGCTCAAGCGCATGGTGTTGATTGTTCAAGACGTGACCAAATCCTTTCCCAGCGCGGAGGGCAGTGTCCCTGTGTTGCGGGGGGTGTCGCTGTCGCTAGGGCGCGGGGAAACTCTGGCTCTGACCGGAGAGTCGGGGTCAGGAAAAAGCACGCTTTTGCATCTGATCGGTGGATTGGACCGTGCCGATACGGGGTCGATTACCGTGGACGGTCGCGAGGTCACGACGATGAATGACACCGACCGCGCCGCGTTGCGACGCAGCGATGTGGGTGTGATCTTTCAGCAGTTCAACCTGATCCCGTCGTTAACGGTCGAGGCGAATATCGGCTTTCAAGCGCGTCTGGCTGGCGCGTTCGATGCGGGGCACGCTCAGCAACTTTCAAAGGCGTTGGGCTTAACGGAACATCTGAACAAATACCCCGAAGCCCTGTCTGGTGGTCAGCAGCAGCGCGTCGCCATTGCCCGTACGTTGACAGCCCGACCCAAACTGGTCTTGGCGGATGAACCGACCGGCAATCTTGACGAGGCCACAGCGTCAGAAGTGCTGGGCCAGATGCTGCGCCTTGTGCGTGAGACTGGTGCGGCGCTCTTGATGGTGACCCATTCGAGCAGCGTCGCCCGTAGGATGGAGCGGCATGTGCACCTCAGTCAGGGGCATGTGGTGTGACCCTGACCGCTCTGACCGCGCTTCTGTCTCATTGGCGCTGCAACGGATTGCAGTTTTTTGCAATGGTTGCAGGATTGGCGCTGGCAACCGCTTTGTGGTCAGGGGTGCAAGCCATCAATTCCGAGGCGCGCGCCAGCTACGATGCCGCTGCGGCCACCTTGGGTGAAGGCCAGTTCGATCAGCTTTTGCCGCGCTCTGGCGACCGCATCGACCAATCCACCTATATCGCCCTGCGGCGTGCTGGATTGCAGATATCACCTGTAATCGAAGGGCGGCTGCGCACCGAAGAAGGCGGGATACGACTTGTCGGTCTCGATCCACTGACCGCGCCGGGCACGATCGCCCCGGTGGGGATGCAAGAGGACGCAAACCTCGACGATTTTCTGATCCGTGGTGTGCTGTTTGCCGCGCCAGACGTGGCAGTAGCTTTGGACGGCGCGGTTTCGCAACGTATCATCACCGATCCATCTGTCGCGCCCGGCGTGGCGCTGACGGATATCGGCGTGGCGCAAGCCCTGCTTGATGCGGACAACCAACTCAGCCGTCTCATCATTGCGACCGCGCAACCGATGGGCCTGCCTGACCTAGGCACTGTTGCGCCGGATCTGATACGACAGCCTGCACAGGATGCCGGGGCGGATCGGCTGACAGATAGTTTTCACCTCAACCTGACCGCCTTTGGCTTTCTCAGCTTCGCCGTCGGTATTTTCATCGTGCACGGCACCATCAGTCTTGCCTTCGAACAGCGACGCAGCATGGTGCGCACTCTGCGCGCCTTGGGGGTGCCATTGACCACATTGATCGGCTTGATGATCTCGGAATTGATTGTGTTTGCCGTACTCGCCGGGGGGATCGGTGTTGCCTTGGGTTATGTCATCGCGGCCGTGTTATTGCCCAATGTCGCGGCGACTCTTCAGGGGCTGTATGGAGCCTCGGTTTCCGGCACGCTGCAACTGCGCCCGGAATGGTGGGTGTCGGGCATGGCGATTGCGGTGTTGGGCACTGGGTTTGCCGCCTCGGGCGCGCTGTGGAAGATCGCAAAGATGCCGCTTCTTGCCAGTGCGCGCCCCCGCGCATGGGCGGTGGCTTCGGGCGAAACTGCGCGCCGGCTGGGCCTCGTGGCGGTGACGCTGTTTTTAGTTGGAGGCGGTATCGCGATCTGGGGGCAGGGCTTGACGTTGGCCTTTGTCCTCCTGGCCTGCTTGTTGATCGGGGCGGCGCTGATCCTGCCGCTTCTTTTGCGCAGTGCGGTCACATTGGCCGACAGTCGGGCGCGATCTGCGATGTGGCAATGGTTTTGGGCCGACACCCGACAGCAGGTGCCGGGAATGAGCCTTGCTCTGATGGCGCTTCTATTAGCGACTGCCGCGAATGTCGGGGTCTCTACGATGGTGTCGAGCTTTCGCGTGACCTTTGTCGATTTCCTTGATCAGCGACTGGCACCCGAATTGTTCATCCGCATCGAAGACCCTTCGCAAAGTCCTTATGTGGAAGCGATCCTGTTGTCCGAGGCGCAGGATGTCTTGCCTCTATTGTCGGCTGAGACCGAAATCGCCGGAGTGCCCACAGAGCTGTTCGGCGTGCGCGTCGGACCGACCTATCGAGAGAATTGGCTGTTCCTTGATGAGACCGAGGATGTCTGGGACCGTGTCGAAACCGGTAGCGCTGCGGTGGTGAGCGAACAGTTCGCACGCCGCGCCGGACTTTGGATAGAAGATCCGGTGATTGTTGCGCCGGGGCTGACCTTGCCCATCGCGGCTATTGTGGCCGATTACGGCAATCCGCTGGGACAGGCGTTGATCTCTGAGCCGCTTTTTCGCAGCCTTTACCCCGACATTCAGCCGCTTTCGTTCGGGGTGCGAACTAGCGATCCAACCGCTCTGCGCAATACGCTGACTGACGCGCATGGCCTCCCTGAAAGCGCCATCACCGATCAGTCGCGGATCAAGGCATTTTCGCTTGGCGTGTTCGAACGCACCTTCACAGTCACCGGGGCTTTGAACGTGCTGACCCTCGCCGTCGCCGCCTTTGCCATCCTGATGAGCCTGTTGACCTTAGCATCGATCCGCGTGCCGCAGCTGGCACCAGCTTGGGCACTGGGGCTGACACGGCGCACGTTGGGTCAGCTTGAGCTACTTCGCGCGGTCGTGTTGGCGATGGTGACAACTGTTCTTGCAATCCCGCTGGGGCTGATGCTGGCTTGGGTGCTTCTGTCATACGTCAATGTCGAAGCATTTGGTTGGAAGCTGCCGCTCTATCTCTTTCCTAGTCACTATGCATTGCTGACACTCTTCGCTTTGCTCGCCGCGGCACTCGCCGCGCTTTGGCCTGCGATCCGTTTGGCCCGGACGCCACCATCCGACTTGCTCAAGGTATTTGCCAATGATCGGTAAACTGCTTTGCTTGGTCCTGTTGTTGCCTGCTCAGGCGCTGGCACAAGGTTTTGCGGGCCTCGGCACCGACGCGGAAGGCTTTGCCGTACCGACGCCCAACCCGGCGTTTGACTTCCCGCAGGATCACGCGGCACATCCTGACTACCGCATCGAATGGTGGTATCTGACCGCGAACCTCACAGGACCTGACGGCACGGCCTACGGTGTACAATGGACGCTTTTTCGCTCTGCTTTGGCACCAGAAACCCGCGGAGGCTGGGCTGATCCTCAGGTCTGGTTCGCCCATGCCGCTGTCACCACGCCTGACCAGCACCTTGTCGCAGAACGCATCGCACGGGGTGGGGTCGGTCAGGCCGGCGTCACATCACAGCCTTTCGAGGCTTGGATCGACGATTGGCAGATGGCGGGATCATCCTTTGACGACCTGACCCTCACCGCGCGGGGGAACGCGTTCGCTTATGACTTGGAGCTCGCAGCAAACGGCCCTCTGGTCTTTCATGGGGACAATGGATTTTCAGTGAAGTCGGCCCAAGGGCAAGCCAGTTACTATTACTCGCAACCCTACTACGAGGTGTCTGGCACGTTGACCCTGCCGCAAGGCGATGTTCCGGTAACCGGCGCGGCTTGGCTAGACCGTGAATGGTCGTCCCAGCCCTTGGCAGACACTCAATCCGGCTGGGACTGGTTTTCGCTGTCCTTTGACACTGGCGACAAGCTTATGGGCTTTCTGCTGCGTGAAGACGAAGGCGCTTCGTTTTCGTCCGCCACTTGGATCGAAGCGGACGGGACAACCACATCTTACGCAGACGGTGCATTTGCAGCCCAACCTCTCGAGTGGTCCGAGGTGGCGGGACGCGATGTGCCGAGCCGCTGGGCGGTGCAGTTGCCGGACAAAGGCATCAATGTCACCGTAGATGTGCTTAACCCAAAGGCTTGGATGGCACTGTCGATCCCGTATTGGGAGGGACCTGTCACTGTTCAGGGTTCTCATACCGGGCGCGGTTATCTGGAGATGACAGGATATGAGTGACCCGCAAGACCTTGCCGCCTTTCTGGATCTCGGCTGGCAACGCCTGACGCGTGGGGTGGCTGACAGACACGCGGCAGCCCGCCATCCGGTCTTTGCCACCGTGTCGCCCGACGGCACACCCGAAGCGCGCACGGTTGTCTTGCGCGGGGCCAACCGCGGTGAAAGTACTGTGGAAATCCACACTGACGGAGGGTCTGACAAGGTCGTTTCGCTGCGATCTAATCCGCGCGCGCAGCTGTTGGTTTGGGATGAAAAAGCCAAGCTGCAAATTCGGTTGTCCACACGCGTCACGATCCTCCAGGGCGGTGAAGTCGCCGATCGGTGGAACAACGTACCGGATGGGTCGCGCATGGCCTATGGAGCGTCCCCAAACCCCGGCACATCGATACCAAACGCCCATGCCTACACCAAGCTCGCCAGCCTAGATTGGTTCACAGTGCTGACCTGCCGAATCGAATCAATTGAGCTGATGCAGCTGATCGATCCGCACAGACGTGCTGTTTTTATGGCGTGTAATGGCTGGTTCGGAGAGTGGCGCGTTCCCTGACGTCATCTTTCTTCGGCCGAAGGCGTTAAGTGTTCACAATTTCGGCATTTTTGTCTTGCTTCGACGTCTTTCTTGAGTAGTGTCTCCGCTACCGACGAAAGTCGCGGCAGTTTTACAGCCGATTGCGCCCGAAAGAGGCAGCGATCGAAAGAAATGGGACGGCAGGGGAGAGCCGTCCCATTTTTTTGTCCGCAAACTTATCCACAAGCTATCTGTCAGGATTGTTCGCCCGCCAGAGCGTCCACGCGCCGGGCGTATCCAGATCAGTCAGGGCGTTTTCGCCGGGCAGGGCGACTCGAATCAATCGGTGCCGATTGGCCTGTAGAATCGCCCGCGCGCCTGCGTCGCCGGTCAGTGATTTGAACTCTGGCATCAGGTCGGCGGGAAACATCACCGGGTGGCCTGGCGTGCCGTCGGCCCCGGTGGCCTGTACAAGAAATTCGCCGCTAGCATCATCGAACGCCTGAAGCACATGGCGCAGATCGTCTTCGGTCAGGTCAGGCATGTCTGCGGGCAGGATCATAACTCCTTCGGTTTCGTGAGACACTGCCGCCGCCGCATGGCGCAAAGAAGCTGACATTCCGTCCGCCGCATCGGGCACCGCGATTTGTCGTACTGCTAACCCGTCCAACACCTCAGCTCGGGGGTGGGTTTCCGAGGGCAGGGTGACGATCACATCATCGCTCACCGCCAGGGCGCGCACGGCCACTCCCCGCAAAAGAGGGAACCCGTCGACGGGTTCAAGCAATTTGTCACGGTCGCCCATCCGACGGCTGGCGCCGGCTGCGGGAATCACAAGTGTTATCTGGGTCATGCCCCCAGTTTAGCCGCGCATCTGCGCCCCGTCAGCGTCGTAAAGCGGAGTGGTGATAAGCGTGGCATCACACATCTTGCCCAGTATTTCGATCTGCACTGCCTGCCCCTCGGTCGCGTTGCGGCGTGGGATCAGGCCAAGTGCGATGGATTTCCCGGCATGGTGCGAATATCCACCCGAGGTGCAGAAGCCCTGTACAGAGCCGTCGATCCAGATCGGCTCATAGGCATTCACATCGGCATCTGTCACCGCCACCTCGAACGCAGAAAGCACACGATCCGGTGGGCTGGCGCGTTCGGCCTCGGCGGCCGCCCGCCCAATGAAATCCGCGTTCTTTGACCAAGCGATAAAGCGGTCCATCCCGGTTTCGGCAGGGGTGTAGTCGGGGGAAAACTCTGACAGCCAAGAGCCGAAGAACTTGTCCAGACGCAGGGACATCATCGCGCGCATTCCAAAGGGCCGCATCCCGTGGTTTTGTCCGGCAGCCCAAAGCGTGTGCCATAACTGGCGCTGCGCCACAGGTTCGCAGTAAATTTCATACCCAAGACCGCCCGTATAGCTGACCCGTTGCACAAGACAGGGGGTCATGCCGATGGTCATCGGGCGCACATCCATGAACTTGAGGTCCGTCGCATCGCGCGTGACCGCATCCAGCACCTTGCGGGCATTCGGCCCCGCGATCTGGAACCCAGTGAGCTGATCCGACACGTTTCGGACAGTCACGCCCCCAGCGGCGTTCTGTTCGAACCAGCGCATGTGATAAGCTTGCGATCCGTAGCTGGCGGTCAGTTGGAAATGGGTGTCCGACAGGCAGGAAATGGTGAAGTCCCCGATCAAACGTCCCTTGTGCGACAGCATTGGCGTCAGCGACAACCGACCCGGTTTCGGCACCCGACCGGCCATCACACGGTCGAGCCAGTCGCGCGCGTTCGGCCCCATTACCTCGTACTTTCCGAAGTTCTGAACCTCATTGATTCCAACGGCTTCTCGGACGGCCTTCACCTCGCGTGCGGTCGCTTCCCACGCGTTGGACCGGCGGAAGCTTGGCGTCTCGTACCGCGTCTCGTCACCGTCCGCGAAGTAATTGACCACCTCCAGCCCGAACTGTGCGCCCCAGACCGCACCCATGTCATCGAAGATGTCGTACATCATTGTCGTGCGATTGGGCCGCGCGGCGGGCAGCTCTTCGTTTGGGTGGCTGACGGAAAATCGTTTCTGATAGTTCTCGACCACCTTGGGCAGGGTGTAGCCGGGGCTGATCCAGTCGCCAAACCGCGCGACATCCATCGCGGACACATCGCGCTCGCATTCGCCCTCAATCATCCACTGCGCCAACATCAGACCAACGCCACCGCCCTGACTGAACCCGGCCATCACACCACAAGCTGACCAATAGTTGCGCAAGCCGGGTACCGGGCCAACCAGTGGGTTGCCGTCCGGTGCAAAGGTGAAGGGGCCGTGGATCACGGATTTTACACCTGCGGTTTCCAGCACCGGAAAGCGTTTATACGCAAAGGCGATGCTGTCCTCGATCTTGTCGAAATCATCTGGCAGCAGTTCATGCCCAAAGGTCCAAGGTGTGCCACCTACGGCCCAAGGGCGGCAGGGTTGTTCGTAGAACCCGATGCACAACCCGCGCCCTTCTTGCCGCAGATAGGATTCGCCCGCGGGGTCCATCACATGCGGGTGTTCGGTATCACGCTCGTAAATCTCCGCGATTTCGTCGGTGACAATATACTGATGCTCCATCGGGTGCAGCGGCAGGTAGACCCCCGCCATCGCGCCAACCTCGCGTGCCCAAAGGCCACCCGCATTGACCACATGTTCGGCATGGATCGTGCCCTTGTCGGTTACGACATTCCACGTCCCATCTGGGCGCTGCGTGGTTTCTTGCACCATCACATGGGTTTCAATCGTGGCCCCACCCATACGCGCCGCCTTGGCATAGGCGTGGGTTGTTCCTGACGGATCAAGATGTCCATCAAGCGGGTCGTACAAGGCGCCAAGGATACCATCCAGGTTGGTGATCGGCGCGATCTTGGCGATTTCGTCGGGCCCGACAATCTGCGTATCCAGCCCCATGTAGCGGTGCTTGGCCCGCTCAGCGAGCAACATGTCGAACCGGTCGCGGTTGTCGGCCAGCGTGATGCCGCCCACATGATGCAACCCGCAGGACATGCCGGTGATTTCTTCCAGCTCCTTGTAAAGTCGTATCGTGTATCCCTGAAGCGCGGCCATGTTGGTGTCGCCGTTCAGCGTGTGAAACCCGCCCGCCGCATGCCATGTCGATCCGCTTGTCAGTTCAGAACGTTCCACCAACATGACATCCGACCAACCCAGCTTGGTCAGGTGATACAGCACCGAAACACCAACAACCCCGCCGCCGATCACCACCACTCGCGCCTGCGTTTTCATGCTCAGTCTCCCTGGTCTGTTGTCCAGACCATGTGTCCGGCGTGGTGTGGCGTCCTGTCGAAAAACGACACGCGGTGTCGGCTTGTGGCAATCGCGCATGCCGTATGAACGCGAGGGTAGGGTCAGGATGCAAGGAGTCGCCCAAGATGAAAACCCATGCCCAAGCTGTTGTCATAGGGGGCGGAGTCATTGGCTGTTCGATTTTGTACCATTTGGTAAAATTGGGCTGGACCGATGTTGTCTTGTTGGAGCGGGACGAACTGACCAGCGGCTCTACATGGCATGCGGCGGCGAATATTCACGGGCTGCATGACAGCACCAATATCAGCCGCATCCAGCACTACACGATGACCCTCTACAATCAGTTGGAGGCCGAGACTGGCCAAAGCTGTGGTGTGTTCCAACCCGGATCGCTCTACCTTGCGCAGACCGAAACACGCGAACACCAACTGCGCTTGCAGGCGGCCAAGGCCAAACTTTTTGGCATGAACTTCCATGAGGTCAGCCGCACTGAGGCCGAAGCGTTGCACCCGCTGGTTAATTTCGACGGCATCCGCTGCATCATGTATGAACCCGACGGCGGCAATGTAGACCCGTCGGGTGTAACTGCCGCTTACGCCGCCGGCGCGCGCCAGAAAGGCGCAGAAATCCACCGCTTCACACCGGTTACGGCGACCGAACAGCAACCGGATGGCACATGGATCGTCCGTACGCCTAAAGGCGACATCCGTACCGACTGGGTGATCAATGCGGCTGGTCTCTGGGGGCGCGAAGTGGCGGCATTGGCGGGGATCACGCTTCCACTTCTGCCAACCGAACACCAGTATTTCGTCACAGAGGCGATTGCCGATATCGAAGCGATGGACCGCCGTCTGCCGTCCGTCGCGGACCGGGATGGCGAATACTACTTGCGACAAGAGGGCAAAGGTCTGTTGGTCGGCGCATATGAAAAAGACGTGCGTTTTTGGGCCGAGAACGGCACGCCGCCGGGCTTTGGGCACGAGCTGTTCGCCGACGATCTGGAACGCATCGAACCCAACATGATGCGGGCCATCGACCGGGTGCCAGCAGTTGGCAATGCCGGGATCAAACGCGTGATCAACGGGCCAATGATCTGGTCGCCCGACAGCAATGTTCTGCTGGGTCCGGTGCCCGAGAAACAGGGCTATTTCTGCTGCAATGGCATCATCCCCGGCTTCTCTCAGTCCGGTGGCATGGGCCTGATGGTGGCTCAATGGATCATTGAAGGTGAAATGCAGTACGACATGTTCGCATGGGACATGGCACGTTTTGGCGATTGGGCGGATGCCAAATTCACCAAGGCCCGTGTCGGCGATCAATATGCGCACCGCTTCAAGATTCATTTCCCGGGCGAAGAACGCGAGGCTGGCCGCCCCGTGCGCACCCGCCCCATCTATGAGACGCAAAAAGAGATGGGTGCGGTCTTTGGCCTGAACTACGGATGGGAGCATCCGCTTTATTTTGCGAAGGGCGTGCCCGACAGCGCGGGTTTCACGCGTCAACCGTGGTGGGATGTGGTGGGTCAGGAGGCACGGACCTTGCGCGACGCTGCCGGGATCATCGACATTTCGAACTTCGCCAAATACCGCGTGGCCGGACCTGGGGCCGAGGCGTGGCTTGACGCCGTTTTCGCCAACCGTATGCCACAAGAGGTGGGACGGTCTTGCCTGACCCCATTGATCGGTAAACGGGGCGGCATCGCAGGGGATGCAACCGTCACACGTTTGGCCGCGGACGAATTCTGGATTGTTAGCTCGGGCATGGCCGAGCACTATCAGAAACGGTTCTATGACGCGGTGCCTTTGCCCAAAGGCACAACTTTTGACTCTCTGACCACCACATGGTGCGGGTTCAATGTCGCTGGGCCACAGTCGCGGGCCATGCTTCAAAGGCTGACCAACACGTCGCTCGACAGCGCCGATTGGCCATTCATGCGCTCGAACAGGATCGAGATCGCCGGAGTTGAGGTGATGGCGCTGCGGGTGTCCTTCACCGGTGATCTTGGTTGGGAGCTGCATTGCCGCGTCGAGGATCAGGCCGCGCTTTACTCGGCCCTGTTGCAAGCGGGGCAAGACTTCGGTGCGGCACCTGTTGGAAGCCGCGCGTTGATGAGCCTGCGGATGGAGAAAGGCTACGGATCGTGGGGGCGGGAATACAGCCCCGAATACTGGCCTCAGGAATGTGGACTGGAACGGCTCTGCCGGAGTGACAAAGCCTACCTCAACAGCGCGTCTGCGGAGACCAACATGGCCAAACCGGCACGGGAACGGATGGTGCTGTTGGCACTGAACGCTGAAGACACAGAGGCGTCAAATGCTGACGCTACAGGCGGGGAGCCGATCTTCAAGGACGGGGTCGGTATCGGGCGCGTCAGTTCAGGTTCGTACGGATACCATGTTGGCCAGTCACTGGCGCTGGGGTTCATCAAGAACGGTGACGCGGGCGATCAGGTCGAAGTGATGGTACTGGGACGTCCGCATCGCGCGACGATCCTCTCGCGGCCGCCGTTCGACGCCGAAGGCACACGGTTGCGCGCCTGATCTTCACCAGTTCAGAGTAATGCGGGGGGCGAGATATCTTTCATCGGGATTTAACCGATTGCACAGGAATGGGCGGTCCCCACGCATTTCCGAAAATCGATACGCTAAAACGCCAAAACACGTCCGCGCGTTTTGGCGTTGTTTGTTTACTCTACCGCCAACGGTCGGATCTTTAGAGCCGTGATGCGGTTGTTTTCTCGTGCAACTACCTCAAAGCGGAAGCTGTGAAAACTGAAGCACTGGCCGATGGTGGGGATCATCTGGGCTTCGTGAATGACGAGACCCGCCACGGTATTCGCTTCTTCGTCGGGAAGTGTCCAATCCAACGCACGGTTGAGGTCGCGGATCGTCATCGCGCCGTCGATCCAATAGTTGCCATCCTCAGCCCGTTTGATGGCATGAGCACCATCCGGATCGAATTCGTCGGTGATTTCTCCCACGATTTCTTCAAGGATGTCTTCCAGCGTGATCAGCCCCTGCAAGGCCCCGTATTCGTCCACCACAAGCGCAAAATGCGTGCGGCGGCGCAGGAACTGGCGCATCTGATCGTCGAGCGATGTGCTGTCTGGGATGAAATAGGGTTTCATCGCGACGTCTGCAAATTTGAAACTGCTCATCGCCTCGGCGGGTTTGTCGCTTTCCTGCATAAAGCGGTACATCGCGCGGAACAGATCTTTCGCGTGCACGACGCCAATGATGTTCTCGGGATCGCCACGGTAGACCGGCAAGCGGGTATGGTTCGATTCAAGACATTGGCGCAGAATGTCCTGCGGTTCGTTGTCGGCATCGATCATTTCAATGCCCGAACGGTGGAGCATGATTTCTTCCACGGTCCGATCGCTAAGATCGAGCGCGCCAAGGATACGGTCGCGGTCTTCCTTTTCGACCACACCTTCGGAATGGCCCAGTTGCAGCGCACCTGCGATTTCCTCGCGCACGGCAAGGATATGGCTGTCGGGATCGGTCTTGACGCCAAAGACGCTCAGAACACCGCGCACCAGCATGCGTACGGCCCCCACGATCGGCGAGAAGACCGTGATCACCAGTTGGATCACCGGCGATACACGGCTGGCGGCAGTTTCGGGGTTGGTGATCGCATAAGTCTTGGGCAGCACCTCGGCGAACACCAGAACAAGCACGGTCATCACCAAGGTTGCCAATGCAACGCCGGATTCGCCAAAAAGCCCAGTGAACAAAGCGGTGGCCAGCGACGTGGCGAGAATGTTGACAAGGTTGTTGCCCAGAAGGACCGAGCCGATCAGGCGTTCGTTGTCCTCGGTTATCAGCAAGGCGCGGTCCGCGCCCTTGGAGCCCTTGTCGGACATTGAACGCAGTTTGCCGCGCGAGGCGGCGGTCAGCGCGGTTTCCGATCCACTGAAGAATGCAGACAAAACCAGCAGGCCCAGAATGGCAGCTGCGGTAATCCAGAGTGCGGCATCAGCCGTCGAAGAGGCGGGGTCCATGAGGTCCAACGTTTTGAAAATCTGAATGGGTTATGGGGTCAGGACCCCGCACGTTCAAGTGCTACGGCTCAGTCGCGTGCCAATGGGTGGTGATCCAGCACCAGCTCTTTCAGCCGTTCTTCAAGGACATGGGTATAGATCTCGGTGGTGGACACATCCGCGTGACCCAGAAAGGTTTGAATCGCGCGAAGGTCGGCACCGTTGGCCAAAAGATGGGTGGCAAAGGCGTGGCGGAGCGTGTGTGGCGTGACCTTGGACGGGGAAACCCCACCTTCGACGGCCAGATCCTTGATCAGCACGTAAAACGCGTGGCGTGTGAGGTGACCTGATTTGCCGCGAGAGGGAAAGAGAAACGTGGAGGCGGGTTTGCCCTCGGTTCGGGCGCGGTCTTCCATCGTTTCGCGGGTGGTCAACCAATCGCGCAGGGCGGCGCGGGCTGGCGGCGATAGCGGCACCATCCGTTCTTTGCCTCCTTTGCCACGGATCAGCAACATTCTTGGGTCGCCCTTGGCCGACGACAGCGGCAGCGACACCAATTCCGTCACGCGCATGCCGGTCGCGTAGAGCAGTTGCATCAGGCAGGTGTTGCGTTCGCGTTCGGCGGGGGTGTGGCCATGGACGGCGGCAGCGTTGAGGAGCCGGTCGACTTCTTCGGTCGACAAGGTTTTTGGCAGACGTTTGTCGCGCCCGGGACCGCTGATCTGCACTGCGGGATTGTCGGTGCGAAAACCCTCTTCGAAACAGAAACGATAAAGTTGTTTAATCGCAGAGAGGCGTCGTGCGCGGGTCGATTTCGCCAGGCCCTGTGCGTCGCAATGGATCAGATAATCTTCAACATCGGCCTTTTGGGCTGCGTTGAGCGACGATCCCCGGCCCGCCAACCAATCGGTGAAATCGGCAAGGTCTCGGGCATAGGCCAACTGTGTGTTCGTCGCGGCACCTCGTTCGGCGGCCTGTGCGTCCAGAAAGGCGGCGATCCAGTGGCGGTCGTTCATCGTCGAGCGCCTTCCATGTCAAGGATGGCAAGTTGCAATGCGGCCCGGCGCGCGGTGTCTTCCAGCCCAAAGGCCCGCATGGCGCGGAGTGCATCGGTTAGGCCTGCGTCATTGCCAGTGGCACCTGCGTCGAACTTTTGCATCGCAAGAAGAAGCGCTTCGCCAAGACGGTGTTGGCCTGGCAAAGCTGCGAGATCTTTGGGGGCTTGGGCTGGGCCGCTCCATGCCTCTGCGAGGGCGGCTGCATGGGAGAGATCGGTGGGGACGGCTTTGTTCCCTTGGCCCTGTGCAAGGGCAGCAAGAAAGGCAAGCTGAGGATCGCCACTGGATGCAAGGCGCTGCGCGACTTGTTCGTATCGATCCGACAAGAGGCCGGAAATTGCGGCAATGTCTTGTGCCCGATCCGAGAGTGGCAAATCCTGAAGTTGAGACGCAAACAGGTTTGAGAACGGCAACAAGAGCCCCGCCGCGCGCATCTGGGGCCAAACTGCTTCGAGTGAAGTTGATATCGCGCTGGGGTCGCCGGAAGTAAGCGCTGTTTCAAACCGTTGCAAGGCCTCGACCCGATCCCAAATGCCGCCGGACGCTGCGCGTTTCTGTGCCGTATAGACACCCAAGAGCTGGTTGCCGTCGATCGCGCCAACTCGAGCCAGCCGTTCGGCCGCTTGCAGCTGCGCGCGCCAGCCGGAATCGCCGGACAGTTCGACCACGGCGAATGGCAGGGGGAGGGGCGTGGTCGGAAGTGCTTCGCCAATCGCTTCGAACAGGCGGAATTGCAGCGGTGTCGGACGCACGGGCGGCTGCATGGGGGCGCTGTCTTCGGTGTATTCTGGATCGAGAAAACGCAGCAAAAGTTCGGCATCGAGGTTGGACAATTGTCCAAGCGCGACACCGGTCTGGTAGATCGTCATGGCGTGTGGGAAATCACCGCTCCGGGTTGCGCACCAGATGCGGGTGGGAAGATCGGTGCTGAGGCTGGGCATGTCGTTCAAGACACCGCAAAGCGCTTCGTCGGACCCCGTCAGCAGCGAAAGATCAAAGGCCAGTTCGAAAAGTTCCGGCGATAGATCGCCCGCTCGCTCCATCAACGCCTCGGCGGGAGCCACAAGACCGTGGTTGTAGAGGAGGTTTACGCGGGCATGCAGGAGTGCGTCGCCCTTGGCGTTGTTGGGTGGTTCTGCTTCCGCCAGCATCAAAATGTGCAGCAAACTGTTCAGCGCGGGTACTGTGGGACGGCGGGTCTCCATGCGCTCTAACGATGACGCGAGCGCGGCTTCGGTGCTGCCTTGCCAAAGAGTGGGCGGCAATCCGGTGACCGAACTTGGCAGCAGCCCGACGCCGCCTATCCCCGGTGCATCGAGTGGCTGAACTTCGACATTGGGTATGGTTGCGCTTTCAGCGATAGGGTTTTGATCGGGGATCAAGACGACAGGTGGTGAGTTCCGTTGCACGGCAAGCCAGTCAATTGCTGACAATGGCTGGTTCTGTTCCTGCTGTTGCGCGGCGGCTGGCCATGCAGCACATGCTAGGATCAGGAGGGCTGGCTTAATCTGCATCCAGTTTCACAGGTTGTCTGACTTCCGTTTGCGGCGGCGAAAAGTCCGCGCCGAAGAACGGCCCGACATAGGCATACGCCACCAGCGCGATTGTGCCGACGATCAATAGATAGATCAGCCATTTGATAATACGCCCCATGACGACCCTTGCCCTGCCTCGTTGATTTTTTCCAAGTTATAACTGGCCTTTTACACAAGATCACGTCATTCAACGGCGGATGTCAAAAAATTGGCGGCACTTGGCCGAGATACAAGGGGTTTGTCAGAGGCAATGCAGGCAAGATTGAAGAAAACGGTGGTTCTGGTTGGCATGATGGGTGCTGGTAAAACCGCCGTCGGCAAATCTCTTGCCGCGATGTTGCACGCGCCTTTCCTTGATTCGGATGCCGAGATCGAAAAGGCGGCCAACATGTCCATCCCCGAGATTTTTGAACGTGACGGAGAGCCGTTTTTTCGGATCAAGGAACGTCAGGTCATCTCTCGGTTGCTTGAGCGCGAAAAAGGCGTCCTGTCGACTGGCGGCGGGGCCTACATGGCGGACGAAAACCGCGAGATCATTTCCAAGAATGGCGTTGCGGTGTGGTTGAACGCGGACCTGCAGTTGCTTTGGAGCCGGGTCCGGCACAAGGACACGCGGCCTTTGTTGCGTGTGCCCGACCCACTTGCTGCGTTGACGCAACTCTACGAGGATCGCGTGCCGGTCTATGCCAAAGCGGATCTTAGCGTTGTATCTGAACCGGGCTTGTCGATTGACGATATGGCAGAGCGAGTGGTCGAGGTTCTGAAAACGCGACCTGATGTTCTGGAGGTTCTGGAATGATTGAAACGGTTCACGTCCCACTTGATGGCCGCGCCTACGATGTCCGGATCGGAGCAGATCTTCTGGCTCGAGCTGGTGCCGAAATTGGACCGCTACTGAAGCGGCCGCGCGTGGCAATTGTCACCGATGCCCACGTGGCGGATCTTCATCTGGCAACGCTTGAGGCCGCGCTGGCGGGTGAAGGGATTGGGTCTGTCAGCCTGACCTTGCCTGCAGGCGAAAGCACTAAGGGTTGGCCGCAATTCGAGCGCACGGTTGAATGGCTTCTGGAGCAAAAGATTGAACGCCGGGACGTGGTCGTTGCATTGGGCGGGGGTGTGATCGGTGATCTTGTCGGCTTTGCTGCTGCGGTGCTGCGCCGTGGTGTGCGGTTCGTGCAAATCCCGACTTCGCTTTTGGCGCAAGTTGACAGCTCCGTAGGCGGCAAAACCGGAATTAATGCGCCACAAGGTAAAAACCTGATCGGTGCGTTTCACCAGCCGGCTCTGGTGCTCGCGGATATCTCGGTGCTTGATACCCTGACAAACCGCGATTTTCTTGCGGGTTATGGTGAGGTGGTCAAATACGGGCTACTTGGCGATGCCGCGTTTTTCGACTGGCAAGATAAAAACGCCGACCGTATCGCGGCCCGCGACCCCGAAGCATTGGCCTATGCCGTCAAACGATCCGTAGAAATGAAGGCAGAGATCGTGGTGCGGGACGAGACCGAACAGGGAGATCGGGCGCTGTTGAACCTTGGTCACACGTTCTGCCATGCGTTCGAAGCGGCGACCGGTTATTCAGGCCGTTTGTTGCACGGTGAAGGTGTGGCAATCGGGTGCGCTTTGGCGTTCGAACTGTCGTCCCGTCTGGGCCTATGTTCGCAAGAAGAGCCGAGCCGCGTCCGCGAGATGCTCAGCACGATGGGCATGAAAGTAACATTGGCGGATATCGACGGCGATTTGCCGGATGCGCAGGCGTTGCTTGACCTTATGGGGCAGGACAAAAAGGTGATCGACGGTCAGCTTCGCTTCATCCTCGCGCGCGGGATTGGTGATGCGTTTGTCACCTCTGATGTGCCATCGGCCACGGTTTTGACCCTGCTGCAGGATGCGCTGTCCGAGAGGTAAAGCATCCAAAAATAGAAAAAGGCGCCACTGTGGGCGCCTTTTTTTGTTTAGAACGGGATTTCGTCGTCGATGTCGCGGGATGGTGCACGAGACTGACCACCGCCGCCGCCGCTTGGGCTGCCATAGTCACTTCCACCACCGTAGTCGCCGCCGTAATCACCCCCACCGCTGCTACCACCACCGTAGCCACCGCCACCACCGCCGCCATCACGGCTGTCCAGCAAGGTGAGTTCACCGCGGTAGGGACGCAGTACGACTTCGGTGGAATAGCGGTCTTGTCCAGACTGGTCTTGCCACTTGCGGGTTTCCAATTGGCCTTCAATGTAAACCTTGGAACCCTTCCTTAGGTATTGTTCGGCAATCCGCGCGAGCGGTTCGGAAAAGATGGCTACGCTGTGCCACTCAGTCCGTTCCTTGCGTTCCCCGGTGTTGCGATCTTTCCAGTTTTCAGACGTGGCGATCCGCAGGTTGCAGACCTTGCCGCCATTCTGAAATGTGCGCACTTCCGGATCGCGGCCGAGATTGCCGACGATGATGACCTTGTTGACTGAGCCGGCCATGTTTCCCCCATCTTGAATTCGAATCTATGACGCCGTGCGCCGTTTGTGTGACCCTACACCAGCGGTCCCTTGGATTGCCATCAGCTAATGGCGGAAGTCGTCCGCATCATTCCATCAGCTTGTGGTTAACAATTGGTGATCAACCAAGGCTGGTATGAAACGCAAAACCGGACTATACACCTGCAAAATCTCAATGTGGGACGTGAGCATTTATGCGAACAACAAGACAGAGATTTGTTGCGGTGTTGAGTGTCGCCGCAATGATGAGTGCAAGCGCCGTAAGCGCCGAGGTGTTGTCCACCAAGAGCCGTGTGGCGCTTTTTTCCAGCAAAACCAAAGTTTTGGATTCCCGCGCAGCGCAGCAATATAACAGCTCCATTCGGTTGCAGCCTCCGAAAGTGGTAACACCGACCAAATGGGGGGATGCTGGCGAAGATGGGCCTGTCCCTAAATACCGTGGGCGCTATTCGGGCGTCTATGCCGGTCTTGCGCGCGATGCGGCTCGGCGGCATGGAGTGCCGGAAGATCTGTTCCTTCGTCTGGTGCAGCAGGAAAGCAATTTCAACCCGAACGCCCGGTCGAACAAAGGCGCGATCGGTCTTGCCCAGCTGATGCCGGGAACGGCGCAGTACCTTCGGGTCGATCCCAACGATCCAGCCGAAAACTTGGAAGGCGGCGCGCGGTATCTCAAGGAACAGTACCGCAAATTTGGCCAATGGCCCTTGGCTCTGGCAGCTTACAACGCGGGCCCTGGCGCAGTTGAAAAGCACAATGGGATCCCGCCGTTTCGCGAAACCCGGAACTATGTGAAGAAAATCTGGGGCCGGTAAGCCTTTAGATTTCAATCTCTTGGCGGTGGGCCCTACGCTATCATCCACACTACACGACACAGGGCGCATTTCGCCAATTTTAGGGGTGGTGCCGACCGGCGAGATGGATTCTGAACACGGACTCTTTCCGTGCAAGGATTTCGTCCATGACAAGTTTCGCTCTCGCCGATCTGCGTAAGTTACTAACCCCGCATGTTCCACTGGGCAAGTCACGCATTGAGACCCTCTGCCTG
>CANNCS010000016.1 GCA_947503115.1 uncultured Marivita sp. | reverse complement strand
AACAATTGAGGGCATACCATTCTTCGGTAGGAAATTAGCCATCAAGAAGCAATTGAGGATCAGAGTCGCGTAGTGTGCAAAGTTTATTACGAGGAGGCGTTTGTGTCTGATTTGAAATGGTATTTTGTTCCCAGCCCCACCACGAATTCTAAAGGCCAAGACTACGATATTGGCGCAATGGGGCTTCTCAATAACAAGATCGCGGTGATCGTCACTTTCTTTGATGATCTTGACGCCAATCACGATGGTTCAGTGAGCACTGGAGAATACGTTTTCGGTTGGGGTCAGACAGGCATTCAGGCGGCCCTTGTTGCGCGGGCGGCACCGTTGAACCGAGATCTTTTGAAGCGATGCCCTGAGGACATAATGCTTGTCCAGAAAGAAACCTTTGCGCTTTTTGCGCGAGAGCTGATGCTGGACGCTGCGTTCAAGGTCTATTTCATGCGGGGCGTCGGCGCCGCTGGCGGTGTTGTCGCCAACGCGATAACAACTTCGCTGGTCAAAAATATTATTGTTCGTAAGGCGTTTAGCACCACTGTCGGTAAGATCGTTGGTACTGGGCTGAAAGCCACCCGATAGCCCCGTCGTTTGATCAAGGACGGACGTTCAGGCGAGATGGTAGGCCCGGCAGGACTTGAACCCGCAACCAAAGCGTTATGAGCGCTCTGCTCTAACCAATTGAGCTACAGGCCCGCCATGTGTGTTTCAGTAGCAGACACCGGGGGCGCGTCAAGAGGTGCAGCACACGGATGATGGACTCGTGTTCCTGCCTGCGCTAAGGCACGCGCGACCTTCGGAGGGTGCAGAATGACAGACGGCAAGAACGGCATCACCTATGCGGATGCGGGTGTAGATATCGACGCGGGCAACGCGCTGGTGGAGCGGATCAAACCGGCGGCCAAGCGCACAGCGCGGCCCGGTGTGATGTCTGGACTGGGCGGCTTTGGCGCTTTGTTTGACCTCAAGGGCGCAGGGTTCACCGATCCGGTGCTGGTGGCGGCGACCGATGGTGTGGGAACCAAGCTGCGCATCGCAATTGATACTGGACATGTGGATGGCGTGGGCATCGACCTTGTGGCCATGTGTGTGAACGACCTGGTCTGTCAGGGCGCGGAGCCTCTGTTTTTCCTCGATTACTTTGCGACAGGAAAACTAGACACTGATACGGCGGCTCGGGTGATCGAGGGCATTGCGGAAGGCTGCGCGCGGTCAGGCTGTGCGCTGATCGGTGGTGAGACAGCCGAGATGCCGGGCATGTATCCGGCTGGCGATTTTGATCTGGCGGGTTTTGCTGTAGGCGCGATGGAACGGGGCTCAGATTTGCCCGCTGGCGTGGCCGAGGGCGATGTGCTGCTGGGGTTGGCGTCGGATGGCGTTCATTCCAACGGCTACAGCCTTGTGCGCAAACTGGTTGAGGTGTCTGGCCTTGGCTGGGACGCCGACTGCCCGTGGGCCGAAGGATCGCTGGGCGCAGCACTTTTGACACCGACGCGGCTTTACGTGACGCAGGCACTGGCTGCGGTGAAGGCGGGCGGTGTGCATGCGCTGGCGCATATCACTGGCGGTGGCTTGACTGAAAACCTGCCGCGTGTTCTGCCCGAGGGCATGGGTGCAGAGATCGATCTAGCTGCATGGGATTTGCCTGCCGTCTTCAAATGGTTGGCGGCAACTGGCGGGATGTCCGAGGCGGAACTCCTCAAGACATTCAACTGTGGTATCGGCATGATTGTTGTTGTGGCTGCAGATCAAGCCGACGCCGTGACGACAGTGCTGGAAGACGCAGGCGAGACCGTGTCGCGGATCGGCGTTGTGACTGGGGCTTCGGGTGTGGCGTATACAGGCACGTTGCTTTGACGAAACGGGTTGCGATCTTGATCTCTGGTGGCGGCTCCAACATGGTGTCGCTGGTCGAGGACATGACCGGAGATCACCCGGCACAGCCGGTGTTGGTGTTGTCGAACCGGGCAGATGCAGGCGGTCTAGAGAAGGCCAAGGCACAGGGCATTCCCACCGCAGTCGTCGATCACCGACCGTTTGGTGCGGACCGTCCGGCGTTTGAGGATGCGCTAAACCTTGTCCTAGACCAGGCGCGTCCTGACATTATTTGTCTTGCTGGTTTCATGCGCGTGCTGACCGAAGGCTTCGTGTCGCGCTGGCAGGGCAAGATGCTCAACATCCATCCGTCTTTGCTGCCCAAGTACAAGGGGCTGCACACCCACCAGCGTGCCATCGACGCGGGCGATACCGAGGCCGGCTGTTCCGTACACGAGGTAACGGCAGAGCTAGACGGTGGACAGGTGCTTGGACAGGTTCGCGTACCCATCGTCCCCGCGGATACCGCCGACAGCCTTGCGGCCAAGGTTTTGGTTCAGGAACACATGCTTTACCCGCTGATCCTACGCCGTTTTGCAGAGGGCAATCGGTCGCGGATCGACTTGCCGTGACGACGTAAGAGCCCCCGCTAGGCAAAGCGTGGCTTTTGGTCTATACGCGTGCTGGGGTGCCGCCAGAACAAGAATAACGAACGACCCGTATTATGCACATCATCACGACCACGACCGAACTTGCCGCGTTCTGCGAGCGCGCCGCCCAGACGTCTTATGTCACTGTCGACACCGAGTTCCTGCGAGAGCGGACCTACTATTCCAAGCTGTGCCTGATCCAGTTGGCATATCGGGGCGACGGCAAAACCGATGCGGTTCTGGTCGACCCATTGGTTGAGGGGCTGTCGTTGGAACCGCTTCTGGAGCTGTTCCGCAACCGGGATGTGGTCAAGGTGTTCCATGCGGCGCGACAGGATCTCGAGATCTTTTACATTGACCACGGTGTCATTCCTGAGCCGCTGTTCGACAGTCAGGTCGCGGCGATGGTGGCCGGATTTGGTGAGCAGGTCGGCTACGAAACTCTTGTGCGCAAAATTGCAAAGCAAGCGCTGGACAAATCCTCGCGCTTTACCGATTGGTCACGCAGGCCGTTGTCGGACAACCAGACATCTTACGCCCTTGCCGATGTGACACATCTGCGGGTGATCTACGAATTCTTGCGAAAGAAACTGGCGGAAACGGGGCGCGACCGTTGGGTCGAAGAAGAAATCGCCACTCTGCTTGCTCCGGAAACCTATGTCACCCGACCTGAGGATGCGTGGATGCGGGTCAAAACACGGTCCAACGCACCGCGTTTTCTGGCGCTTGTGAAAGAACTGGCGCAATTCCGTGAAAGCTATGCGCAAGAGCGCAACGTTCCGCGCAGTCGGGTGTTTAAAGACGATGCGCTTGTCGAACTGGCGTCAACCAAACCCAAGGATATGGCCGATCTTGGCCGGTCGCGGCTGTTGTTGCGCGACGCCCGTAAAGGCGAGATTGCCAATGGCATCCTCGAGGCGGTGCATCGCGCGCAAAGTATGCCGAAAGAACTCTTGCCAGCACAGGAAAGTGGCCGCCCATCACCGCAGGTGAACCCAGCGCTGGCGGATCTTATGCGGGTACTGCTCAAGGCCAAGACAGAAGCCTCGGGTGTTGCATCAAAACTGATCGCAACGTCAGCAGAGCTAGATGCACTGGCCTCAGGGGAACGTAACGTGCCCGCTTTGCAGGGGTGGCGGCGCGAAGTGTTCGGCGATGATGCATTGCGCTTGTGCGACGGGCGTGTCGCCCTTGCCGCAAAGGGCAAGCAGGTTCAAATTATCGAACTGTGAACCCCGCCTATCGGCGGACGCTGCGGGCGTTATTAGCACCGCGTACTGTGACTGTGCGGATGCCTGCCAAATCCTGATCTGTGATCCAGCGCCCTACAGTGACCTGTCGCGCGCGCGGGTTGGTGCTGCGTGGACCGGGTTGTTGCAGTGCCTTGAGATCAAAAACCAGCGCACCATCGACGCTAGCTGTCTCATCGGCGATCAGGCGTACATCAAACGGGCCGACGCGATTGGCTTGACCGGTGGCGCGAATAATGGCCCCGCCGGGGCGGCGTTCGACCAGCAATTCGGTTATCTCAGCGATGGGACGTCCGGCAAATGCTTCGGGTTGGTTGTTGATGAAGAACGACACGCGGCGGCGCGGAATCAGCGGATTGACCTCGGCGTTGGCAACATCCAAAGCGGCCGGGTCTGGTTGGCTTGATCCAAACCAGTTGAGTGGGTTAAAGCGCGACTCGTTTATCGCGGCGCATCCTGTCAGCGCGACGGTTGCGAGGATCAGAAGCTTGCGCATGGTCGGTCCCTTCGGCTCTGGTATATTCGACGTAACCGATTGCGCCGCCGTTGAAAAGCGTCAAGCCCGGGCTGGACCTTTGCGCCGTCCCTGCCTAGGTGTGCGGGGAACACAAACCGCATCCGGAGACCGCCATGGCGAGCGCCGCTTTTGAAGAGATTGTCGAGGATTTCGAATTTCTGGACGATTGGGAAGACCGCTACCGGATGGTGATCGAACTGGGCAAAGCCATGGAGCCGCTGCCCGATGTGCTTAAGGTGCCTGCGACCAAGGTCGAAGGCTGCGCGAGTCAGGTTTGGCTGCATCCGCAGATCGAGGGTGATTTGGTGATGTTCGACGGTGAGTCGGATGCAATGATCGTAAACGGTTTAATCGCGGTGCTTCGCAAACTGTACAACGGATTGCCCCCCGCAGACGTGGCCGCAATCGATGCGCGCGCAGAACTTGGGCGGCTGGGATTGAACGATCATTTGTCCGCACAGCGGTCCAATGGGCTACGTGCAATGATCGAGCGTTTGCAAGGATTTGCGCGCGCATCTTTAAGTTAACCTATGCGCTTTGGCGGACCAGTTTGCACTCAGTCCGCGCTAGTAATGGGCCGTTGTGCGCACTCGAGGTTTACTAGGGTCGGAGTGCCGTCCAACCCTTCTTCTTTTTGCAAATATGCAATGTGACCATCGGTCAGGAATTCCCGTTCCCGGTAAAGCGCGCGGCGTCGGCAGCCGCACGGCGAATGGCGTTCGATTTATGGACGGTTTCCTGATATTCGGCCTCGGGATCGCTGTCATAGACAACGCCGCCGCCAGCCTGAATATATAGCTTTTTGTCTTTCACCAGTGCGGTGCGCAGGGCGATACACATGTCCATGTCGCCGCCAGCGCTGAAATAGCCAACGCCGCCACCATAGATGCCGCGCTTTTCTGGCTCCAGCTCGTCAATGATTTGCATCGCGCGCACCTTGGGGGCGCCGGACACCGTGCCTGCCGGCAGGCCGGCCAATAAGGCTGACAGCGCGTCATGTTCCGGGCTGAGTTCACCAACCACGTTTGACACAATATGCATTACATGGCTGTAGCGTTCGATAATGAACTTCTCGGTGGGTTGGACGGTCCCGATCTTGGCCACGCGGCCTACATCGTTGCGACCGAGATCAAGAAGCATCAAGTGTTCGGCGCATTCTTTGGCATCGGCCAGAAGGTCTTTTTCAAGTGCGTTGTCCTCGGCTGGGGTTGCACCTCTGGGACGGGTACCTGCGATTGGGCGCACGGTGACTTCATCGCCGAACACCCGGACAAGGATTTCGGGGCTTGCGCCGACGACCTGAAAACCACCGAAGTTAAAGTAGAACATGAATGGCGACGGATTGGTGCGCCGCAGCGACCGGTAGAGCGCAAAGGGCGGGAGAGGGAATTCTTGCGTCCAGCGCTGCGCCGGGACCACCTGAAAGATATCGCCCGCGCGGATATAGTCCTTGGCCTTTTCGACCGCCTGTTTGTAACCGTCATGGGTGAAGTTTGACACCGGGGCCGGAATGTCAGCGGCATCGCCCATTTCACGGGCCTGTTGTGGCAAAGCACGTTCAAGGTCGCGTACAGCGTCCATCACGCGTTCTGCTGCCTGTGCATAGGCTGCGCGGGCGCTCAGTCCGTCGGTGACCCAAGCGGGAGAGACAACCGTCACTTCGCCTTTGACGCCATCCAACACGGCGACCACCGAAGGACGCATCATCACTGCATCTGGCAGACCAAGCGGATCTGGATTGATGTTGGGCAGGTGTTCGACCAGCCGGATCATATCATAGCCGAGATACCCAAAAAGACCTGCGGCGGCTTGCGGCAGATCGTCGGGTAAGTCGATCTTAGATTCCGCAATCAATGCGCGAAGCGTAGTCAGCGGATCTCCGTCCTGCGGCTCGAACGCATCAGAGTCGTAGCGTGCAGCGCGGTTGATCCGGCTTTCAGTGCCGTGGCACTGCCAGATCACATCGGGTTTCATGCCGATGATCGAATAGCGACCGCGCACTTCACCGCCGGTGACGCTTTCAAGCACGAAGGCGTCTTTGGCCGCTCCCGTGAGTTTGAGCATCAGCGACACTGGTGTGTCGAGATCGGCGGCGAGGCGGGCGTAGACGATCTGGTTCTCACCAGCCTCAAAGGCACGGGCGAAGGTATCGAAATCGGGTGTTAGAGTGGCCATCTGTTTTACTGGATCAAGGCGTGGACCGCGTTGATCGCGGGTTGATTGATTTCGACCCCGGCACGCTGTTGCACGTCGGCGGCAAAGGCACGAAAGAGGTCTTCTGCGATGCTGTTCGACGCTTGATTTCGTAGTGCCTGTGCCAGCATTTCGACGTCGCCATCGTTGCGATCAACTGCGGTGATTGTATCAAGACGCATCAGAATCACGTCCCCGATTCCTGCGATAGCGCGCGTGTCGCCTATCTCCATTTCGAACACAGCGGTAAGCAGGCCGGACGGCAGGTCTGCAATCTGCGCGTTGCGTCCAAGACCGGCTTCGGTCTGAGGTGTAAGGCTCAGGTCTTCGAAGCTGCTGCCATTTGACAGAGTCGCGGCCAGGTCTTCGGCTTGCGCCATAAGCTGTGCAGTTTGTTCGCGGGTGTCCCATCCTTGGCGCACTTGGTCGATTACGTCTTCGATGGGTTGTGGTGCAGGCGGTTGTATGCGGTTGAGACGCATCGCGAAAACGCCACCATCACCAAGTTGCATCACTTCGGGGAAGTCCCCTTCGCCAAGCTGCTCGGCGGCTTCACGGAAGGCGTCATGACCGGCAATCTGGCCATCGGCGCCGGGGAACCAGTCGATCTGGCCAAGCTGGGCTTCGGTGGTGTCGGCGACTTCTTCCAATGTGGCACCAGCGGCTAGTTCATCGTCGATCGTTTGCGCCAGTGTTTCAATCACGCGGCGGGCGCGGTCGAGGGCCAGTTCACCGCGCAGGTCTGGACGGGCGTCCTCAAAAGATGTGGATTGGGCGTCGAGCACGGCGTTGATGCGGAAGAGTGCAGGCCCGAGATTTGAGGGAAGCGGGCCAACCACGTCTCCTGTGTTTGCGCCGAACACGCCGTCAGCGGCACCTTCAAGCGTGTCTCTGGTGACATCACCCATGTCGACATCCGGCAGCGCAAGACCGCGTTCTGCGACGAGATCTTCAAACGCAAAATCATCGTTGAGACGCGCCAGAGCTTCGGAGGCGGATTCTTCGCTACTAAAGACCAGTCGTTCGACCAGGCGGCGTTCGGGTAGATTGAAGTCGTCGATCCGTTCCTCGTAGGACGCACGTAGTGTGGCCTCATCGACTTCGACCGTGTCGACGATCATCTCGGGGGTGATCCAAGCATAAGTAATGTCGCGCAGTTCGGGCAGTGTGTAATTGCCGATATTGTCTTCGTAATAGGCCTGCAGATCGGTCTCTGACGGTTCTGGAAGGCCGGTCTGCAGGTTCGAGCCGGTCAGGCGCGCCCATGTAAAATCGCGGGTTTCGCCGGTATAGGCCAGCAGAGTGTCGATATACGTGTCGGGCAGGGTGTTGCCAGCGATCAAAGCGCTTTGCAGGACAGTTCGCGATGTGTCGTCGCGCAATTGCTCTTCGAAATCTGCTTCCGACAAACCTTGGTTGCGCAGGGCAAAACTATAGGCTTCGCGGTTGAAGCTGCCGTCGGCGCCTTGAAAGCTGGGTACTTGCAAAAGTTGATCTGCGACAACAGCATCGCCAACCGAAATTCCAATGCGCGCTGCTTCGTTGTCGAGTCCGCGGGCCGTAATAAGCTGTGCCAGTACCTGACGGTCAATGCCGAGCAATTGCGCCTCGGACAATGGAACGGCGCGGCCTGCTTGCGCCGAGAACGCATTGATCTCGGTGCGTAGGCTGCGCAGGTAAGCGTCAGTTGCAACTTCTTTTTCGCCGATAGTGGCGACGCTGCGCGCGCTGCCTGAAAGGCTGGTCGCGCCAAACCCCGCAAGGCCGATAATTAGAAGCCCCATCAGAATCCAGATGAAGGTCTTCGACAGCTTGCCTTTGCCCATGGCCATGCAGGTGTGCCCCTTGCTTAGGTGTGATTTCGTGCGACGTGTCTACGCGGCGTGGACAGGGGTCGCAAGAGGCCAGTCGAGGCTGGCGAGACGTGTGAACAGCGTCTCGATCCCGGCCCGGTCGACATTGGCGAACGCGACACGGAACTGACGTGCGCCGCTGGGGTCGGTCTCGGGCATGAACATCGTACCGGGCAAGGCTAGCACGCCGATTTCTTGTACGAATTTTGGGGCGAGGGTTGTGCTGCTTTCAGCGAAAGGGTGTTCCAGATAAGCGAAATACGCGCCGCAGCCCATAAGCTTCCAACCCTTTGCGGCAATCAGAGGCATGTAGTCGTTGATTGCCGCGCGGCGGTCTAGGATTTCGTCGCGTTCCCCAGCGAGCCATTCGCGCAAGTTTTGCAGCCCCCAAAGAGCGGCGCGTTGACCAAGTTGCGAGGGGCAGATTGCCACGGTGTCGAGGAATTTCTCGACCTCGGCCAAGAGCGCCGCGTTTGCGACGATTGCACCGACGCGGTGGCCTGTGAGGCGATACGCTTTTGAAAAGGAATAGAGCTGTATCAGCGTGTCGTCCCAGTTGGGGTCCGCCAAAAGGTTGTGTGGCGGATTGGAGCGGCTGTCGAAATCGCGATAAGTTTCATCGACAATCAGCTTGATGCCGGTTTCACGCGTCAATGCGAGGAAATCGGAAAGCGTCTCTGCCGGGTATTCTACGCCACCGGGATTGTTTGGTGTGACCAAAGAAATCGCGCGGGTACGTGGGGTGATCAGAGCGCGGGCAGCCTCGGCGTCGGGGATCAGGTCTGCGCCAGCGGACAGCGCGACAGCTGTGACGCCACACATGTCGAGCCACATCTTATGATTAAAGTACCAAGGGGTTGGCAGGATAACCTCATCCCCTTCACTGCAAATCGCGGTGATTGTTGCAGCAAAGGCCTGATTGCAGCCTGATGTGATGGCGATCTGATCTGGTGTTGCTGTACCTTGATAATGCGCCGACCATTGTGCACTGAGTTCGGCACGTAGGGCGGGCAGACCAAGTACCGGGCCGTAGAGATGGGTTTCGGGAAGCTCCAGTGCATCGGCCATTGCGGCGCGCAGAGGCGCGGGGGGCGGATCGACAGGTGCAGCCTGGCTGACGTTGATCAAAGGCTGGTTGTCGGGAAACGTGACGCCTTCAAGCCAGCGACGAGCTTCCATCACCGGAGGGGCGAATGTGGTCTGGGTGCGTGAAGTCATGCCGGTCTTTCCACATTGAGCGCCTGTGGCGCGCTTTTCGAACTCTGTTTTGGGGGCTCTGCCCCGTCCGCCTGCGGCGGCCTCCCCGGGATATTTGAAAACCGAAGAAGCCGGTACCGTCAGTCTTTGCCGCGATAAGGCTCGACGTATTGCAGTGCCATGTCCCAGGGGAAGAAGATCCAAGTGTCCTGGCTTACTTCAGTGATGAAAGTGTCAACCTGTGGGCGGCCCATCGGCTTGGCATAAACCGTGGCGATATGGGCCTTTGGCATGTGTTTGCGCACAACTTCGAGCGTTTTGCCCGTGTCGACCAGATCATCCACGACCAACACGCCGTCGCCGTCTCCAACCACGTCCATGTCGGGGGATTTGATGACCTTGGGTTCGGCCTGTGTTTGGTGGTTGTAGCTTTTGACGCTGATCGTATCGACCATGCGGATGTCCAATTCGCGAGCGACGATCATCGCAGGGGCCATACCGCCGCGCGTGATGGCCACCACGGCACGCCAGCCACCATCGTTAGGGCCTTCGCCCTGAAGCCGCCATGCCAAAGCGCGGGCATCGCGGTGCAGTTGGTCCCAGCTCACGTGGAAGCCTTTTTCGTGGGGCAAGCGGTCGGTCATAATTGGCTCCTTTATAGGGTCAGCGGCCGAAGAGCAGGCGCAGGCCAAGTGCGCCAAGGATCACGGCAGCGGTGCGATCGATGATCGGTTTCAGCCGCAGATAACCGGCGCGGGCAGGGGCGCTGGAAAGGAATGCGGCGAAGAGGGTGTAGACAATGAATTCGACAACGAAATGGTTGGCGACAATCAAGGCCTTGGCGCCTAGGCTAAGATCGGGGGGGAAGAGCACCACTAGCACGGCCCCGGCGAAGAGCACGGATTTGGGATTGGCGAGATTTACAAGAAGACCGCCGATGAAGGCTCGTGCGCCGGGATGGGAGCTATCGGTGACGGGAGTGTGCGCGTTGCGCCAGAGTTGAACCGCGATCCATATCAGGTAAAGCGCGCCTACGGTCTTGAGTACAAGGTAGGCCCAAGGCACCAGCGCAAAGACGGCGTTCAGCCCCAGAAGCGCGGCGGCGGTCCAGAGCGCCGCCATCAGCCCGAGGCCCGCGCCGGTGGCGACACCCGCAACAAACCCGCCTGCAACCGACTGACGCAGTGCATAAAGCAGGGCTGGGCCGGGGGCCGCCATTGCGGCCAGCAGGGTCAGGTTGAACGCGATGAGCTGGGCCGTGGTCATCCGTTACTCTTTGCTCATGTCCGGTGCATCGACCGCCTTCATCCCGACGACGTGGTAACCTGCGTCGACGTGGTGGGTTTCGCCTGTCACGCCGGAGCCGAGATCGGACAGCAGGTAAAGTGCGGATTTGCCCACGTCATCGATGGTCACGTTGCGGCGCAGCGGCGAATTGTATTCGTTCCATTTCATGATGTAGCGGAAGTCACCTATGCCAGAAGCGGCCAGCGTCTTGATCGGGCCTGCGCTGATGGCGTTGACGCGGATGCCGTCTTTGCCAAGATCTTCGGCAAGGTAGCGCACCGAAGATTCCAGAGCCGCTTTGGCGACGCCCATCACATTATAATGCGGCATGATCCGTTCGGCGCCGTAGTAGGTCATCGTCAGAGCCGAGCCGCCGTTGGTCATCATCTTCTCTGCGCGTTGCATCACTGCAGTGAAGGAATAGACCGAGATGTCCATTGTCATCATGAAGTTGTCGCGGCTGGTGTCGACGTAGCGCCCGCGCAATTCATTCTTGTCGGAAAATCCGATGGCATGGACAATGAAGTCGAGGTTGTCCCAACGGTCTTTCAGGCCGTCAAAAAGCGAATCAATCGACGCGCCGTCGCTGACATCGCAAGGAAGGACAATGTCTGAGCCAAGTTGGGCGGCCAGAGGATCAACACGTTTTTTCAGTGCATCGCCCTGATACGAGAACGCCAACTGGGCACCTGCGTCCGCAAGCGCCCGCGCGATGCCCCAGGCAATAGATTTGTCGTTGGCGAGGCCCATGATAAGCCCGCGCTTTCCAGCCATAATTTCGCTTTTCATGGTGCCGTGCCCTTTGCTGTTCAGTGTGTCTTTCGTTTAGGCGATGGATGCTTGCCCGGCAAGGCTGTGAATACTGCTCGGGCAATGCTGGTTTGGATGTGACACTAAAGAACTCGTGGACATTCCCCCATGTTGTCCAATAAGCCGCGAATCTTAGTTGGAGTTTACGATGAGTGATCGCACGGGAATATTTGCTGGTGATGATCCGTTTGAGATCGCGCGCCGCTGGCTTTCTGAAGCGGAGGCTTCGGAAATCTACGATCCAAACGCCATCGCGCTGTCTACGGTGGACGCCGAAGGCATGCCGAACGTGCGGATGGTTCTGTTAAAAGAAATCGAAGCCGACGCATTTGTGTTTTACACGAATTACGATAGCCGCAAGGGGCAGGAAATACAGGCGGCTGGAAAAGCTGCTTTTGTCTTGCACTGGAAATCATTGCATCGTCAGATCCGGGTCCGGGGGACGGTCACCCGTGAAGAAGGTGAAAAGGCAGATGCCTATTACGCGTCTCGGTCGCTGAAAAGCCGGCTTGGCGCTTGGGCGTCCATGCAGTCGCAACCGCTTGGATCGCGCATGGAGCTTATGGCAGACGTCGCAAAGGTGACGGCAAAGCTGGGGCCGAACCCGCCTCGACCCGAGTTCTGGGGGGGATTCCGCATTCATCCTACCGAGATCGAATTCTGGGCGGACGGCGCCTTCAGACTTCATGATCGGTTCAGGTGGGTAAGGTCAGATAAAAAAGTAGTGTGGGAAATCAATCGGTTACATCCTTGACATTCACGTCACGTGAATTGCGGGGGTGAAAAAGCAATATTCTTTCTTATACTTGCAACTGAGGTTTGGGAGCCGCACAGTGTTTCGGGAATTTGATGTTGGAAAAAATCGTGGAACAGTCACAACAGCCTGACGCGCGCATTGCTGGACACGTGAAGTGGTTTGACCCAGCCAAAGGTTTCGGATTTCTGGTCTCTGATGAGGGTGGTCCGGATATTTTGCTGCATGCAAATGTACTTCGCAACTATGGCCAGGGCTCTGTGGCAGATGGTGCGAGGATCGAAGTCGTCGTTCAGACCACAACGCGCGGAACGCAAGCCGTGGAAGTCCTGAGTATAACGCCACCCGTTCAACCCGGCATTGCACCACTTGAAGATTTTAGTGGTGTGTCTGTGGAAGACATCGCATCGGCGACTTTGGAGCCCGCTCGGGTGAAGTGGTTCGACAAGGCAAAAGGTTTTGGGTTCGCCAATGTTTTTGGCCGACCTGAAGATATCTTTATCCATGTTGAGGTCTTGCGCCGTTCAGGTCTTTCGGATTTGCTGCCGGGTGAAGCGCTTGCGCTGCGCTCAATTGAGAGCAGCCGAGGGCGCATGGCGGTTGAGGTGCTCCCGTGGGAAAGTGGTCTGTCCTAAGCATTATTTTTTCTTGTATGGCGTCATCCGCCTTTGCGGCAGATGCGCCTTGTAAGGAAGACCTGATATTTCTGCGAGGTGATTGGGGTAATGCCCAGTTCGCCGTCGACGTGGCTGACACACCGGATCAGCGCAGCCGTGGGCTCATGTTTGTGGATGATATGCCGACCATGACGGGCATGCTGTTTGTTTACGAACGAGAGCAGACAGTGTCGTTCTGGATGAAAAATACACTCATACCTTTGGATATGGTGTTTGCCGATGGCGCAGGTGTCGTGCAACGGGTTCATGAGAATGCGATTCCTGGCGATCTCACGGGAATTCCCGGTGGGGCTAACATTCAGTTTGTACTCGAAATCAACGGCGGGATGGCCGATCGCTTGGGGATCGGCGTGGGTAGTGAGATGCGGCATCCCGCAATTCCTGATGAGGTTGCGGTGTGGTCCTGCGCGTCCTGAACGATTGTCTGAAAAAACTGCTTTCCAAATCAGACGTTGGTCGATAAACGACGCCTCAGTCGGGGCGTAGCGCAGCCTGGTAGCGCGACGGTTTTGGGTACCGTAGGTCGCAAGTTCGAATCTTGCCGTCCCGACCATTTCAAAAATCTGCTGGATAAAGCTTAAGCCCGGTTACTGACTGGGTTCTGGCTTGATGGACTTGTCCGTGGGATCTCTGCCACAGGGATCACAGGATGAGATTCGGTTGCGACGACCTTTGGTGCGCAGGCCCCGAGTTTGAGGCCCTTGATCCATGCAATAAATGCCTGTGGATAACTTTCTGGGACCATTGACTTTTTGCAGGTCGAGTTATCCACAGGGCTATACATGGGTGATCCACAGTTGAATCGCTACCCGTTGTGTCTTCTGGGTGGGTCAACCCAAAATGTATGACAAAAAGTGTAAAAAACGTGTTGACGACTCTCGGGTATTTCCGCCAATTTGTGCGGGTCGGTTCGATCAACAAAACATATAGTGTCTGAGCCGACAACAGGGACGGGAATACCGGATAACAGCTTTTGAGGCGCTTTGCCCGTGCGAACGACGCGCGGGCCCGGAAAACTCGTGCCTATCGCGGCCTCTCGGGGCCATTGGGGTAGACATAGACAAAAGAGACCGGTGCGATGAAAATCGAAAGAAAGTTTACGAAGACTGGGCAGGACGCATACGCGGGGATCGACTTCGTTTCGACCACCTCGGAGATTCGGAATCCTGACGGGTCCGTGGTTTTCAAACTGGACAACGTAGAGGTTCCGTCAAGCTGGAGCCAGGTTGCCAGCGATGTCATCGCACAAAAGTACTTTCGCAAGGCCGGCGTTCCGGTTTCGTTGAAGAAGGTAAAAGAAAAGAACGTGCCAAGCTTCCTGTGGCGTTCGGTTCCCGCTGAGGAAGACACGCCTCGTACCGGTGAAGCGTCTTCCAAGCAGGTTTTTGACCGTCTGGCGGGTGCGTGGGCCTATTGGGGCTGGAAGGGCGGTTACTTTACAACCGAAGAAGACGCGCAGGCCTATTACGACGAGATGCGCTTTATGCTGGCTACGCAGAAAGCCGCGCCAAATAGCCCCCAGTGGTTCAACACCGGTCTTCACTGGGCTTATGGCATCGACGGCCCAAGCCAGGGCCACTTCTACGTGGATTACAAGACAGGTGAGCTCACCAAGTCTTCCTCCGCTTATGAACACCCGCAGCCCCACGCGTGTTTCATCCAGTCCGTGGCAGACGATCTGGTCGGCGATGGTGGGATCATGGACCTTTGGGTCCGCGAGGCGCGTCTGTTCAAGTATGGCTCGGGCACTGGCACCAACTTCTCCTCGCTCCGCGCGGCCAATGAACCACTGTCAGGTGGCGGCAAATCGTCTGGCTTAATGGGTTTCCTCAAGATCGGTGACCGCGCAGCTGGTGCGATTAAGTCGGGCGGCACCACACGTCGCGCGGCCAAGATGGTGATCTGTGATGCCGACCACCCGGATATCGAAGAATTCATCAATTGGAAGGTCAAGGAAGAGCAGAAGGTCGCAAGCATCGTCGCCGGCTCGAAGATGCACGAGAAAATGCTCAACGCGATCTTCAACGCGATCAGTACGTGGGACGGTCTGGAAGAAGATGCCTACGATCCCAAGAAAAACAGTGCATTGAAAGATGCAGTGCGCGCCGCGAAGGGCGTGATGATCCCCGAGACCTATATCAAGCGCGTGCTGGATTACGCACGGCAAGGCTATGCGTCGATCGAATTCCCGACTTATGACACCGATTGGGACTCTGAGGCGTATGCGAGTGTCTCGGGCCAGAATTCGAACAACTCCATCCGCGTCACGAATGCGTTCCTCAAAGCCGTCAAGGATGACGCCGATTGGGAACTGATCCGCCGCACCGATGGCAGCGTCGCCAAAACGATCAAGGCGCGCGACCTGTGGGAGGATGTAGGCCACGCCGCATGGGCTTGTGCTGATCCGGGCATCCAGTTCCATGATACTGTCAACGAGTGGCACACGTGCCCGGCGGATGGCGAAATTCGCGGCTCGAACCCGTGCTCGGAATACATGTTCCTTGACGACACAGCGTGTAACCTCGCGTCGATGAACCTGCTGACATTCCTCAAGGACGGTGAGTTCCAGTCAGAAGACTACATGCACGCCACCCGTCTGTGGACGTTGACGCTGGAAATCTCGGTTATGATGGCGCAGTTCCCGTCCAAGGAAATCGCCCAGCGGTCCTATGACTTCCGTACGCTGGGTCTGGGCTATGCCAACATCGGCGGCCTGCTGATGAACCTCGGTTTCAGCTATGACAGTGACGAGGGTCGCGCACTCTGCGGTGCTTTGACGGCTGTTATGACGGGCGTGTCCTACGCCACATCGGCTGAAATCGCCGGAGAGTTGGGTTCGTTCCCGGGCTACAAGAAGAACGCTGATCATATGCTCCGCGTGATCCGCAACCACCGCAACGCGGCGTATGGTGCGACGGATGGCTATGAAGGCCTGTCTGTTAAGCCTGTTGCTCTTGATCACGCCAATTGCCCAGACAGCCGACTGGTCGATCTGGCGATTGCAAGCTGGGATGAAGCGCTGCGCCTTGGCGAAAAGCATGGCTACCGCAATGCGCAAGCCACGGTTATCGCGCCCACGGGCACAATCGGTCTGGTCATGGATTGCGACACGACTGGCATTGAGCCGGACTTTGCTCTGGTGAAGTTCAAAAAGCTCGCCGGTGGCGGTTACTTTAAGATCATCAACCAGTCGGTTCCGGCCGCGCTCGAAAAGCTTGGCTATGGCAGTGCGCAGATCGAAGAGATCGTGTCCTATGCCGTTGGACACGGAACAATCGGGAATGGGCCGGGCATCAACCATACCTCACTTGCGGGTCACGGCTTTGGTCCGGCACAGCTTGAAAAGGTCGACAAAGCTCTGGCCTCGGCCTTCGACATCCGCTTTGTGTTCAACCAATGGACACTGGGCGAAGAGTTCTGCCGCGAAGTACTCGGTATTCCTGCCGAAAAGCTGACCGACCCGACCTTCGACCTGCTGCGTAGCCTAGGCTACACCAAGTCGGAAATCGACGCCGCGAACGACCATGTCTGCGGGACGATGACACTAGAAGGTGCGCCGCATCTCAAGGTCGAACACTACTCGGTCTTCGACTGCGCCAACCCGTGCGGCAAGAAGGGCAAGCGCTTCCTGTCAGTGCAATCGCACATCACAATGATGGCGGCGGCACAATCCTTCATCTCTGGCGCGATCTCGAAGACGATCAACATGCCGAACGATGCGACCATTGAGGATTGCCAGAAGGCCTATGAACTAAGCTGGTCCTTGGGCACCAAAGCCAATGCGCTTTACCGTGATGGCTCAAAACTGTCCCAGCCATTGGCTGCGGCACTGGTCGAAGATGACGAAGACGCGGCCGAGACGTTGGAATCCGGGACCATGCCCGAAAAGGCACAAGTGCTGGCCGAGAAGATCGTCGAAAAGGTGATTATCAAGGAAATCCAGAAGTCGCACCGGGAAAAGATGCCGGAGCGCCGCAAAGGCTATACTCAAAAGGCGGTTGTCGGCGGTCACAAGGTCTATCTGCGGACAGGCGAATATCAGGACGGATCGCTTGGCGAGATCTTCATCGATATGCACAAGGAAGGTGCGGGCTTCCGCGCTATGATGAACAACTTCGCCATCGCGGTGTCGGTTGGTCTTCAATACGGTGTGCCGCTGGAAGAGTTCGTCGATGCATTCACCTTCACCAAGTTCGAACCAGCGGGCATGGTTCAGGGCAATGACAGCATCAAGAACGCGACCTCGATCCTTGACTACATCTTCCGCGAACTGGCTGTGTCCTATCTCGACCGTACCGATCTGGCGCATGTAAAGCCGGAAGGCGCGTCCTTTGATGATCTTGGTCGCGGTGAAGAAGAGGGAGTGTCCAACGTCAAGGAACTCTCGGATACGGCAGCCTCGCGGTCGCTTGAAGTGCTCAAGCAGATCAGCTCTACCGGCTATCTTCGCAAGCGTCTGCCGCAGGAACTGATCGTTCTGCAAGGCGGCCAAAACGGGGGCGCAGCCTTTGGCGGTAGTGTTGATGCGGTTGCTGCATTGAACACGCTGGTGCCGGAAACGGGCGGCGTCGCAACCGCGGTGGCAACTGCCAAGTCCAGCGCGTCGGTGCCTGCTATGACGGCGGTCACACGGGCGAAGATGCAGGGCTACGAAGGCGAAGCTTGTGGCGACTGCGGTAACTACACGCTGGTGCGTAATGGCACCTGCATGAAGTGCAACACATGTGGCGCGACATCGGGCTGTAGCTAAGCCCTAACCAGTCACGGGGCGGGTGCGCCCGCCTCTGACGCGCGTCGGGCCGCAGGCAAGATTATTCCGAGCGGTGTACAACTTGAGAGCTTGACGAGCGAAACTACAAAGGGGGCCACTGCGGCCCCCTTTTTTTGTTAACTTTCTGTATCTTAAACTGCCTTGGAGAAGATCAGAGGCCGAGCCCAATCAGAACACCGATGCGATCCCCACCGCCTTGCGGAGCCGCGCACGGGCGCGGGCGAGGCGGGACATGATTGTACCGACGGGCACGTCCATTTCTTCTGCAAGCTCTGACGGGGTGAGTCCCTCAAAAGCCACGCGCCGCAACAGGGCGCGGTCTGGGGCAGGCAGAGACTCCATGCGCGCCAAAACCTGGGAACATAGACAAGCCAGCTCCGCATCCGCGACCTGTGGTTCGTGCTCCTCCTGAATCAGCGTTTCACGGACCGTTCTACGGGATCGCGCAGCTGCGGCATGGCGCAGGGCAGTCATCATATATGGTAAGGGGCGCGTGATCCGCGCGCCTGATTTCTCTTGTTCCAAAACCGCCAGACAGACCTCGTGGCAAAGATCCTCGGCATCCTGGGGGCTGCGTGTCAGGCGGCGGGCGCGCGCACGCAGGCGGATGAGGTGAAATGTGTCCATACTGAAAGTTATGACAGCGTGAAAATCCCCGACCATCCCGGGGGATTCCGCCGATGGCAAAACGCGGCTTGTTTTGCGCGGCGGATTGCGCAGTTCGTGGGCGAGTTTGAGCAGGACTGTGCCGCAGCGCTGGGGGGGCGGGACGCCAGCACCGGTTTCGTACTCATACCTCGTGAAGGCCGCAAAACGCGGTGCTTCATCAACATGGCCGAATGGGAGACCAAAATGAAACTGACATTGACCCGATTGATCGCAGCAAGCCTGATCACCCTGCCTATGGCGGCAGTCGCCGCCGACTACATGGCCGCTGATGCCAATCAGGATGGTATGCTGTCTTTTGAAGAGGTGCAGGCCATCCTTCCGGAAGTGACAACAGACACGTTCTTGGCGGTGGATGCTGATGGCGACGGACTTATCAACGCTGATGAGCTGGCGGTAGCGCAGACCGAAGGGTTGATGCCCGAAGCCGACAGCTGATGAAAGATTGCGCGATCCTTTAGGGGGTCGCGCAGCCAAAATCTTTGAAGGGATTTGTAAATTAATGTATTTTGTTTCAATCGCTTACAAGTCGATCGTGATCTCTCCATCCGGCTCGGCGGCACGCGATTGGCACAGGATGATCTGGTCAGTGCGTTGCGCTTTGGACAGGACAAAATCCCGATGCTCGACCGCGCCACTGACGATCCGCGCTTTGCACACACCGCAGATCCCGTCCGAGCACTTCACATCCACCGACACCCCGTTTTCGTTCAGCACGTCTGTAGCCGTCTTATCGGCGGGCACATGGAAGCTGCGTCCGTCGGTTAGGTTGAGCGTGAATGGGTGGTTTTCGTACTCGGGCAATTCCGGCACGGCAAAGTATTCCAGATGTTTCGCTTCGTCTGGAAAGCGTTTTTGTTCAGCGACTTCCATTACAGAGTTCATGTAAAGATCAGGGCCGCAGGTGTAGATGTGCTGACCGTCCTTGTAGTCCGTTATCAGCGCGTTCAGATCGGCGCGCGCGCCTTCATCGCTGATATGGATATGCACTTTGTCGGCCCACGGCACATTGGCTAGATCGTCAAGATACCCGGCCTCGGCGCGTGTCTTGAGCGAATAATGCAACGCAAAGGGCCGCCCCAAAGCGTTCAAGCGATGCGCCATGGCAATCATCGGGGTGACGCCGATGCCACCGCCCATGAGCCATGTGAATGTCGCGTCTTCAACCAGTGGGAAATGATTGATGGGTTTCGACACAAAGACCCTTCGCCCTTCGGCAAAGATGCGATGCAGCAGTGCTGAACCACCACGCCCCTGATCCTCGCGTAGCACGCCGATTTGGTAGACGGACCGATCTGCGGGATCGCCGGACATAGAGTATTGGCGTAAGAATTCCGGTGCCACGACCAGATCCAGATGCCCGCCCGCGGTCCATTCTGGAAGGTCATGCCCGTCGACGTGGCGGAATTCGTATTTGGTGACCGAGGGCGACATCTTTTCGACCTTGCTAACCACCACGGGCACCACTGGGCTTTCCGTGGTGTCCTTGGGTCGGTGAAGGTGAGATGTGTCGCCCCTAGCCAGCCGCGTCTTGTGTTCGTCCGCGCTGACCATCTTGGTATAGGCGTCAATCCCGGCCTCGCGGTCCATCGGGTCAGGGTATGGGTAGGGGTGCGGAGCAAGCGGGGCAGGGTAGACGGCAAGCGTCTGGTCCTCGTATTTCAGGTCGAGCTCTTTTTGCAGATCACGCGCGTTCACCGGATGGTTGGTGGGCGCATAGCTGCCGTTGTCCTGCAACTCCAGATCCCACCACCATTTCTTGGCAGGGTTCAGCCCGCCGCGCCCGGCTGCGTCGTCCAGTTTGGCCAACAGCGGGGCCGCTTGTGGTAGGGTCATTGCCGCCCAGCGGAACGGCTTTTCGGCAAACAACCCTTCAAGGTTCCACGGGCAGGTTTTCATGCAGCGCCCGCACATCGCGCCGCCCTCAGTGGTGATGCGGTAGGTGGCGCACTTCTGGCTGTCGGATTTCCAGATCTCGTAGCCATTGAACATCAATTTTGGTCCGGCCGTGATCGCGCCCGACGGGCATTCGCGGGCACATTTGTTGCAGCTTTCGCAGAACGTTTGCAGACCGAAGTCGATGGGTTTGTCATGCGCCAGCGGCATGTCGGTGGTCACGACGCCGGACTTGAGGCGCGGACCAAGGAACGGGTTGAGGATCACTTCACCGATGCGGCTGACCTCGCCCAAACCAGACAGCAGAAGCAGCGGCGGTTGCAGCACTTCGCCATCAAGGACCGTGTGCGCCTTGGCACTGTATCCAAGATTGCGGATTTGTTTGGCCAGCACGCCGCCCAGAAGCGAAAATCGCAGATAGGCGCGCATGGATTGCGCCACGCTGATCCAGTCGTCGCCGGATGCGCCGTCCATGGTCTCGTAGCCTTGGTCTATGATGATGCTGATCGCCTGATCGTGCGGCGGATCAATCACGTCGCCGCGCGCATCGTGACTATACCACGTCCAATCCGGGCAGCGACTGATCCCAAGAGCATCGACACCCAGCCAGTACGCGGTTGCCTTGATCGCATCGGCATGGGCTTTGGGGTTCGGCGTGACCGGATCAGAGCAGGGCGGGCCGTCTTGCAAAAGCACAAACGCGCCAAGCATCCGGCGTTGCGCCGATGAGGGTGCGGCTTTGCGAGCGTAGTAGCCGCCTTTTGCACCGTCCTGAAGTTTTTTTCCCATGTCGCCAAACTGCGCACGGGCAAACATGTCAGTGCGTTTTGGAACTCGGGCGACGTTAAGTTCATCGATGTATGTGGTCGGCACATCAACCCGTTTGAGGGTCTCGAACGGATGTGGGCCATCTACATAACGGCGGTTGTCGAACGGATTGGTGTTCAATCCAGAGCGTGCCGAGGCTGTGCCAAGCTTCCACGCCAAGCCTTGAGTCAGGGATGTCGGCTGCGTTGTTGCCAGCGGCGCGTCATGCGCAAGTTCCAGGGTTGTCGTAACCACTGCCACGCCAAAGCGGTCGCCCAGCCAAGGATTCCGCAGCTGTCCGTCTTGAAGTGAGGCCAATCCGGCGGCAACGGTGCAGGTGTTGAGGTCAACATCTGTGCTGGTGGCGGAATGTGCTTTGGCGTCCCAACCCAACAGGCGGATGTAATTGGCGATTACAACAGCGGTTTCGGTTGCCCTTAGGCAGGCGCGGTGGGCTTGTGCGTCCGTGATCCAGTCAGTCCCGGTTTCGCGGGGTTTGGGATCTCGGGGTATTTCGTAGAGGAACACCAGTGTGGTGTGATGACCGTCAATGGTGCTGGGTGGCGCCTCCATCGACTCTTTCAGGTCGGCCATGATCATGTCGATGCCAGACGCGAGTGTCTTGGTTTGACGGGTTTTTAGATCGTTGGACAATCGGTCGATGTCTGGGTTCAGACGCGGTTCAGGCAGGTGGGCTTGGGGCACTAACGGGCCTATTCCCACCATGGTCGCATCCGAGAAATATCCAAACGCTTTCAAATGGTTCGCGCGTTCCGTTACATCATCTGGGCATGTGGACTTAACCTTGTTCACGAACCCGTCGCGAATGGCATCCATCATCGCCTGGTATTCGCCCATCGCATTGACGATTGAAGCGGGGTTGTCGGGGCGGTGAAAGCTGAGGCCGAGATGCGGAGGAATCGACGCCGGGTCCGGCATCGGTCCGCGTATCGCACGTTCGAGCGGAAACGGCCCCATGTGAACTGGCCGATTTTTATCGGAAAAGAACCGCAAACCCATTATGTCCTCCCATTGGCGCGGTGTTCCGCGTCCTCGCCAAGTGCAGCACTCTGCGCTCAAGACTGCAAGGCATGAAAATCCTTAAGTGTTTTGCCAGCCTCATCGACAAACAGCCCCGGCATTAGTGTGAGGTCGGTCACCCGATCCATGCGGAAGGTCGCAAAGGTGTCGTCGGTTTCGTCCCAAACGACGCAGGTCCAGATGCGGCCCCAGTAATCAAGGTGCAGCGGGCGGACGACATGGATCTTTGTTTCTTCCTCCAGCCGAAGGCGCAGCTTCTGGCGGGCGCGGATCGCCTTGCGGAAGGCTGGCATGTGCCGAAAACCCTGTGCGGCCTCGGCAAAGGGGTAGGTGGCAAAGCCAAACTTACCGGTCGGCGTGCCCACGTCTTCGGGTAATACGGCGTCGATCTTGTCGGAAAGGGCGCGGGCGGCACTGGCAAGATCTTCTGTGTCAGAGGCTCCAATAGTGGCAAGACCGATATGGAGCGCTTCGAGTTCTGTCTGCGTCAGGTTCAAGGGTGGCAGGGTGATCATCTCTTGTGCGGTATAGCCAGACCCGCGCGCGCCTTCGACGGGCACGCCAGAGGCCGCAAGCGTATCCATGTCGCGGTAGATCGTGCGTACAGACACACCCAGATCCTGCGCCATCGCCTCGGCAGTGTGCAGGCGGCCATCCTTCAGGCGCTGCATCAGAGCAAATAGCCGGTCGCTTCGTTTCATGTGATTCTCCGTGCCGCACTGGGTGGATACTGACAAAAAGCTGTCAACTGACAAGCTCTTGACAAAAACGGCATGAATTGGCGTGTTTTCGTGCTTTCGCAGCGGGGCACGAGCCATTAAACAACCGCAGTGGAATTCAATGCAGGCTGCGGCCTGCTGGTAAGGAGAAACTTCATGGGTATCGGAAATATCGGTCTGCCGGGCCTTTTGCTCATCGCCGTCGTGGTGCTGGTGCTGTTTGGTCGTGGCAAAATTTCGTCGCTAATGGGCGAAGTGGGCAAAGGCATCACAGCGTTCAAAAAAGGCGTGGACGAAGGCAAGCAAGAACTTGAAGAACAGCAAGCTGAAAATGCCAAGGACGTGACGCCGGAAACCGAAGAGAAAGACAAGGTCTAACGCAGATGTTCGATCTTGGCTTTGCCGAGCTTTTGGTGATCGGGGTGGTGGCGTTGATCGTCGTTGGCCCCAAAGATTTGCCGGTGCTCTTTCGGAAGGTGGGAAATTTCATGGGCAAAGCCCGTGGCATGGCCCGTGATTTTTCCCGAGCGATGAATGACGCGGCGGACGAATCTGGTGTGCGCGATGTTCAAAAGACCTTTAAGGCGGCCACCAACCCGGTCGGCAGTGCCATGGATGGGGTGAAGGACGCAGCAAAGTCGATGACCAATATAAATCCCGAGAGCAACACCGGGAAGTTGTCGGCAGAACGCGAAGCCGCCAAGAAAAAGATCGAAGCAAGCGCTGCGCGCGCTGCCGCAGACCGCAAGAAACGCGAGGCGGAAGACGCGCTAAAGAAGGCCGAAGAGATGGAAGCGGCGTTGAAAGCCGACGCCGCGCCAGAAAAGGACGCGTAAGATGAGTGCCGGGGACGAAGATATCGAGGACAGCAGCGCGCCGCTGATCGAACATCTGGCGGAGCTGCGTACCCGACTGATCCGGTCGGTTCTAGCTTTGTTTGTTGGCATTTGTGTGCTGTTCATCCCGTTTCAAGGCGATTTCCTGGCCGAGCATGTACTGCGCTTTTTGCTAGTTCCGATCGAGCAAACACTGCGCGCTTTGGGGGATCCCGCTCCGACGTTGCAATACACCAGCCCCCAGGAATACCTGTTTGTGCTGTTCCGTATCGGGCTAGTGTTTGGCTTCGCTTTGTCATTTCCGGTGATCGCGCACCAAATGTGGCGGTTCATTGCACCGGGCCTTTATAAATCCGAGAAATCCGCCTTTTTGCCGTTCATCATTGCCTCACCGGTGATGTTTCTGGCCGGTGCCGCTTTCGCGCATTTCGTTGTAACGCCGCTTGCGATGTCGTTCTTCTTGGGCTTCACCGACGCGCCCTCGCTGTTTGCGAACCTCTTGTCAGATTCCGTCGAAGTGGACCCAACGGCGGTCGTGCCTGCAACCAATGATGGTCTGAAGATCACCTTCTTCGGAAAGGTGAACGAGAGTTTGCAAACCTCGCTGGTTTTTATCATGGCGTTTGGACTGTGTTTCCAACTGCCGGTCCTTCTTACGCTGATGGGCAAGGCGGGGCTGGTCTCTGCCGATGGTCTGGGCAGCGTTCGGAAATACGCCATGGTGGGCATTCTGGTGCTTGCAGCCTTGGTGACACCGCCTGATGTCGTCACGCAGTTGATCCTCTTTACAGTGGTATATGGGCTGTATGAGGTGTCGATCATTCTTGTCCGTCGCGTTGAGAAAAAGCGCGAGAAAGAGTTGAAGGCCCAAGGTCTCTGGTTTGAGGAAGATCCGGCCGAGGGTATGGATGATGACCCGCTAATGCGCGAATTCGACGAGGACGCTAAGAAGTGAGCGATCCGATGGAGCGGATCGCCGCCGCGCTGGAGCGGCTTGCCCCGGCGCCGCAGCCTGCACCGGATTACGACGTGGCAGATGCCTTCGTCTGGCACGTCGATCCGGACAACTTGCAACCCGTACCTAAGGTCAGCCGAGTGCCGATTGACCTGCTTGTCGGGGTGGACCGCAGTCGTGATACGCTTTTGGCCAATACACGCCAGTTCGCGCGAGGTCTACCCGCCAACAATGCGCTTCTTTGGGGGGCGCGGGGAATGGGCAAGTCGAGCCTTGTCAAAGCGGTGCATGCCGCTGTGCTGGCCGAAGGCTTGCCGGTCAAACTTGTAGAGCTGCAACGCGAGGATTTGCCAAGCGTCGCTCGGTTGCTCAACCTTTTGCGGGTTTCTGATAAACGCTTTTTGTTGTTTTGCGATGATCTGAGTTTCAGCCATGATGATCAGCATTACAAATCGCTAAAAGCCGTGTTGGATGGCGGGGTCGAGGGCAGACCTGACAATGTGGTGTTCTACGCCACTTCGAACCGCCGTCACTTGATGCCGCGAGACATGATCGAGAATGAACGGTCGTCTGCAATCAACCCGTCTGAAGCGGTCGAAGAAAAGGTGTCTTTGTCGGACCGCTTTGGCTTGTGGCTAGGCTTTCATCCGTGCGACCAAGACGATTTTCTTGCGATGATCCGGGGCTATTGTGACGCTTATGGTGTCGTTATAGACGATGCGACTTTGCGGGCTGAAGCGATCGAATGGCAGGCGACACGCGGCGCGCGATCGGGTCGTGTGGCCTGGCAGTATTTCACTGATTTGGCTGGGCGTCGCGGGGTTGCAATCTAGGGTCTTTTTGACATCGCCCCGCGTCTTGTTGATCGCCCCGGAATTTTATTGAGGGGCCCCAGAATCTTCGTACGAAGATTCTGGAACGTCGAAGTTAAAAAATCGCAAATCAAAGCACTCGTCGGTCAGGTGAGACGAAGCTTTGCTCCGACGGTTCAGTAATGTGAATAAAGAAAACCGTGCCCAATGAGGGCACGGTTGTGTCCGTAATCTATTATGCGCGGCGACGGCGGCCCCCGGTGCGGCCTTCGCGGCCTCGACCTTCCTGCCCGGCTTTCGGTGGTTGACGATTGAACGAAATCCATGCGCCGCCGCCTTCGTCATTGTTGGTGAGAAAGTTGGCCGCGCGGATCGCTTCCATTTCTTTCCCAGGGCGCGGTTTAGTCGAGCCAAGTCCAAAGAGCGCACAGAAGGCTTCGTCGTCCATGTCTTCGGGCAGCATGATACCTGCGGCGGCGACTTCGGCGCGCTTTTCGGCGATCTTGGTGGGGCCGACGGGGAGGGCGACCGGGTTCATGATGGCAGAAGTCATGCCAGCACCCATCGCCATAGGCAGGAAGGCATTGTTAATGCCGTGACGGTTCGGAAGGCCAAAGCTGATGTTGGACGCGCCGCAAGTCGTGTTGACCCCAAGCTCTTCGCGCAGGCGACGGACGAGAGTGAAAACTTGAAGGCCCGCTGTACCCATCGCGCCAATCGGCATGACCAGCGGGTCAACCACGATGTCATGTGCCGGGATGCCAAAATCGGCGGCGCGTTCGACGATTTTCTTAGCGACTGCAAAGCGCACGTCGGGGTCTTCCGAGATGCCTGTGTCATCGTTCGAGATCGCCACAACCGGCACGTTGTATTTTTTGACCAACGGCAGCACCATCTCAAGACGTTCTTCCTCACCGGTGACCGAGTTCAGAAGTGGGCGGCCTTCGGCTGCGGCAAGCCCGTTTTCAAGCGCACCGGGTACAGAACTGTCGATGCAGAGCGGGCAATCGGTGATCGCCTGCACACGTTCGACCAGTTCCTTCATCAGCGTCGGTTCGACAAAGTTATTATCGGCATAACGCGGATCTTCGGCCATCTTGTTCGAGAACACGGCGCCCGAATTGATATCGAGTATGTTGGCACCAGCCGCGACCTGCGCCAAAGCGTCGGCTTCGACCCGGCTGAAATCTCCGCGCTCCAGTTCTTCATTCAGGATCTTGCGTCCGGTGGGATTGATCCGTTCGCCAATGACGCAGAACGGCTGGTCGAATCCGATGATGGCGGTTTTGGTCTTGGACTCGACAATCGTGCGGGTCATGCGGCTATTCCTTCAATGCGGGCCAGTATGCCTGGCAGCTTGGGGTCTGTGAAATCGTCTATTGTCATCTTTGCGCCAACCGCGCGCAGTTGGGTGTCGTCCAGCGCGGACCGGACGCCGATGCTATAGGCACCCGAGGCGGCGGCGGCACGCATGCCGGAGGGGCTGTCCTCAAACGCGATGCAGGTCTCAGGCGCTTCGCCCAGAAGCTTCATCGCGGTAAGGTAAGGTAGCGGGTGCGGCTTCCCGTGGGCGCATTCTTCGCCGATCACAATCACTTCGAACCTGTATCGCAATCCGATGGCACCGAGCATCGCTTCGGCATTGAGGCGCATGGCGTTGGTCACAACGGCGAGTTGCCAGCCGTGCTCCTGTGCGTGGTCGAGAAACGCCTCAAGTCCGGGTGTCGAGGGGTAGGGCGATGGCAAACGGTCCCGAAACTGCGCTTCTTTCCATTCGCTCAGCCCCTGCGGATCGGGTTCATCCGGCAAGTAATCTGCAAAGACATCAACATTCAGGCGGCCATGCACCTGTTTCATGTAGAACCCTTCGGGAACGGGCAGACCCCGCGCCGTCCAGAGTTCCGTGAACACGGCCTCGTGAATGGGGTCCGAATTCAGCATTGTGCCGTCGAGATCAAAAAGTAGGGCTGGCATTAGATCAGATCAGTGCGAAGCGGCGGGAGCTGTGCCGGAACCGCCATTTTCGATGGCCCAGGTCGCATTGGTCTTAATGCCACCCAGTGGGAAGAAGTGTACCTGTTCGATGTTGAACCCCGGGTTCTTTGCCTTGTGCGCGGCGAGTTTGGTCAACACGTCCGTTGGTTCGTAGGGCAAGAGCAATTTCGAAACGTCCATTGCGCGCTTCTGAAGAACCTTGAGCGACGGGCCAACACCACAGGCGATGGCGAATTTTATCAGGGTTTGGAGCTTGGCCGGACCTGCGATGCCGATATGCACCGGAAGATTGATGCCTGCGGCGGACAGGTCGTCGACCCATTTGATGATCGGGTCGGCGTCAAAGGCGAATTGAGTGGCCAGCGCCATCTTGGCGTCAGTGCGTTCCGAAAATGCCTGCTTCCAGCGCAGCGCGTCTTCGACGTTTTTCATACCGCCATTCGGGTCGATGTCCTTGTTGCCCTCGGGGTGTCCCGCGACATGCAAGCGCTTGAAACCTGCCTTGTCGAAGAGGCCTGTCTCCATCAGCTGCATGGAACTGTCGAAGTCCCCATGCGGTTTGGTCACACCTCCCGCAAGCAGCAGCGCCTGATCGACACCGGCTTCACCCTGATACCGTGTGATCCAGTCTGCTAGCGTGGCGGAATCCTTGATGATCCGTGCCGGAAAGTGCGGCATGACCGGGTAGCCTTCATCCGTCAGACGTTTTGCGGTTGCCACCATGTCTTCGATCGGGGTGCCTTCGATATGGGCAATGTAAACGCGGGTGCCAGGGGCCAACAGAGTGCGGAAATCTTCGACTTTTTCTGCGGTGCGCGGCATCACTTCAATGGAGTACCCCTTGAGGAACGCCTGCATCTCGGGGCTGGTGCCGGTTTCGACAGTTTCGCGCTTGCGGAAATTCAACAATGCCATGATGGCCTCCCTCAGGGTCATGGGGGCTTATGCCCAGCCTTCGTTATTAATCAGCGCTTTCAGGCGCTCTTTGTCGTATTCCGCATCAATGCGGGCCGCTTCGGCAGAGCAGACCTCTTCGGGGTCTCCATCCAGCGTATAAGGCGCGGCTTTGCGCCATTCGGCAAGATAGCTATCGGTGTCCGATGCGCCGATTTTCATGGCGGCGCGGTCGATGGCCTGCTCAAAACGTTCGGGCAGTTGCGCCTTGGCGCCACGACGGCCTTTTCCCACGATCACCTGCGCCGGGATATCCCGCCAATAGACAATTGTGACGTCCGGCATGTCTGTGATTCCTTTGCTCTACTTGAGTCTTCGTAATTGAGGCGATGCACGACCAAAGTGCAAATTTCGACTTGTCCGCTTCCGTCTGCGACCCGTGGCAACAATAGGACAGGTCGGCGGGTATGGCGATGCCACATCAGGTCCAAAATTCTCAGGCTTTGCATGAAGGGGTTTCATAACTGTTGGGTAAGCAATCACGAAACTTGCGCCGATTGCAAACCGCGCTTAGGGTTGAGGTAACTTACATATTCGGAAGGCGCGAAGTCATGGCGCCAAAGCGTCCCAAAGGTGCGGGCGCATTCCCGAAACCGGTAGAGAGCCCCGCGCCGTCACGGCCCGATCCATCCGAGCTTTATGCCGCGCTGGATCTGGGTACAAACAGTTGTCGTATGTTGATTGCCCAGCCCAAGGGCAACCAATTTCACGTTGTCGACAGCTTTTCCAAGTCAGTTCAGTTGGGCGCCGGACTTGAAAAGTCCGGAAGGCTGAGCCGTGCCTCGATGAACCGAACAATTTCAGCGCTGCGGGTGTGTCAGCAGAAGATCCGGCGTCACGAAGTGACAAGGATGCGGTTGGTCGCAACCGAAGCCTGTCGTCGGGCACACAACGCCCGAGATTTTATTCGTCAGGTGAAGCGCGAAACCGGGCTTACGTTGGAAATCATACAACCCGAAGAAGAGGCCCGGCTGGCGGTTATTTCCTGTGCGCCTCTTGTCAGCACCAAGACCGAACAATTGCTGGTGGTCGACATCGGTGGCGGTTCCACCGAGCTTGTTTGGATCGATCTGACGGCTGTTCCCGCGTTTGATCGCCCGCGTGCCATCATGCGACTGCATGCCGGGTTTCACACCAAGGACAGCCCTTTTCCCGCCGCGCGTGTCGTTGATTGGATCAGCGTTCCTTTAGGCGTTGCGACACTGCGCGATCAGTTCTCGGACGTTGAAAGCGATTCAGCCCGCTATGCGCTAATGAGCTGGTTTTTCGAAGAAAATCTTGCCGAATTCGCCCCTTATAAAGACGAGCAAGCGCGCGAAGGGTTTCAGATCGTCGGGACAAGCGGGACCGTCACAACAGTGGCAGCCAGCCATCTTGGTCTCAAGCGCTATGACCGGACCAAGGTAGACGGGTTGCGCATGACGTCTGACCAGATCGAAAAAGTGATCTCGGGCTATCTGCAACTTGGCCCTGAAGGACGTCGCGCCGATCCACGTATCGGCTTGGACCGTCAGGCGCTGATCATGTCTGGTGCCGCGATCCTTCAGGCGTTGTTGCGTTGCTGGCCGACGGATAGGCTTTCGGTCGCGGACCGGGGGCTGCGCGAAGGTTTGCTTTACGCTCAGATGTCGGCAGATGGCGTATTGGAGGACGGCCCGTTCTAGGACTTAACCCAAAAGGCTGATCACCCGTCGCAGGGCCAATTCGTAACCTTCAACTCCAAAACCCGCGATCACGCCTTCGGCACGGGCGGAGACATAGGAATGATGCCGGAATGCCTCGCGTTTGTGGACATTCGAGATGTGAACTTCGAACACTAAGCCTTCATAAGCCTGTAACGCATCGTAGATCGCGATTGACGTGTGGGTGAAGGCTCCGGGATTTATGATGATTGCTTCGGCCTCGTCTCGTGCTTGATGGATCCAGTCGATGATCTGGCCTTCGTGGTTTGACTGCATCGAATTGAGATCGATTTGCGCAGGCTTGGCCAGAGCTTCACAACGTTTCGCTACATCCTCGAGCGTGTCCGCGCCATAGATTGCGGGTTCCCGCTTGCCCAGAAGGTTTAGGTTGGGGCCGTTGATCAGAAAGACGGTTTTGGACATGGGATGCTCCGCAGTTGATGCCCTAGCAGTGCCAGCTTGGCAGGCGTCGTGCAACCCGCCGTGTGGGTCGGCTCATAGGTCGAACGCCGCTTGCGTGATTGTGTTGGGGGTAAAGGGCATTCGCTGCAGACGCAGTCCGGTAGCCGCAAAGATTGCGTTGGCGATGGCGGCGACGGTGGGCCCCGGGGATGCTTCGCCGGCACCGACCGAGCGGTGGCTGTTGTCGGTTAGTACCGTCACGTCAATGTCAGGCACGTTGTCGAACCGGATCACCGGGTAGCTGTCCCAATCCCGCGAAGTGATGCCGTCACGGTCCCATGTAACCTCTTCGTAGAGCGCCCAGCTTGCCGCTTGCATAACCCCGCCTTCAAGTTGTGCGACTAGTCCATCAGGGTCGATTACGCGACCCGCATCAGCAACAAGTGTCACGCGGTTGAGTATCACTTTGGCAGCGTCAGTCACGGTCAAGTCGACAGCAAGACCAACCCGGGTCATGGCGTTCTTGTACTGCGCGTAGGCGATCCCACGTCCCATGTCGTCGGCCAAAGTCGGTAAAGTCGCAAGTCGTCGCTCTAATTCGTCCAATAAGGCGATGGCGCGCGTGTCGCTTAGATGGGCACGCCGGAAGGTGATTGGGTCAATACCAGCAGATCGCGCGGCTTTGTCCATCATGCTTTCAAGCGCAAAGATGTTGGTTACAGCGCCAAGACACCGCATCGCTGAGGTTCGGTGCGGCAGCCCTTGCACAAGGTTCTTGACCAGACGAGTTTCTGTAATGTCGTAGATGGGGTCGAGGTTCCGATGCATACCGGCATGGGTGCCCATATTGGGTGGCGACACGTATGGAGCCAGCGCGTCAGTACGAAAACGGTTGGCCAGCAGTTTCGCCGGACCAGCACGGTTGGGGCCGGGGCGTGGGCGCCCTCGGTGTGTGTCGCTATAGGTTTCGGCGGACAGGGTGGTGATGCGCCCATCTGTGAGCATCGCGTCGACCTGAACCGCCATTGCTGGGGCATAGGGCTCCCATGCGTGCTCATCCTCGCGCGACCATTTTAGTAAGACCGGCGTGTCGGGATGCGCCATTGCGATCAGCGCAGCCTCAAATGCAGTGTCATCGGCGCCGTTGTGACCGTAACAGCCCGAACCGGGGACATGAGTGATTTCGACCTGCTCTGGCGAAAGATCAAGGCTGTCGGCAATCGCCTCGCGCAGTGGATAGATGCCTTGGCTGTGGCTTTTGAGGAAAAGCCGATCACCCGTCCATTCGGCCAATGCAGCCGAAGGCGCCAATGCGCCGTGCATCTGGTAGGGGCGTTCAAAACGAGCGCTTAGGTCGGGTGCAAGCAGTGGGTCCGGCACCGGGGCTTTTTGCGGCGTGCCACTGATCACTGGGAAGCGTTGTGCGTGTTCAGTAGTAAAACGCGCGAAAACATCGGTTTCAGGCAATCCGCCGCCCGAGTTCCAAGTGCAGGCAAGGCCAAGGCTGGAGGCCGCTTTGACCACATTCCATTCGCTTGGACCCGCCACGGCAAGGAAACTGCCATCACGGATAATGCGCATCCCGTTCGCGGTGATCCGGTCTATTGCGGTCTGGTCGATCTCACGCAGAGTGGCCTTCGTGTGCGGAGGGCTGACGCGGCGGGCGTGCCACATGCCGGGCAGATCAAGGTCATGCACATAGGTGAAACGCCCCTCAACCATCTTGGTGATGCCACGCATCGCGGGGACCGGGGCGCTATCGGGAACATGCCGGGGCAGGGTGACGTCAACGAGTAGATCGAAGGGAAGTGCGCGAGCAAGATCGGTCAGAGCGATGCGCAGGTTGGTGCCCGCCCGGTGGACATAGCCGTCAACCAAAGACCAGTCGGAATAGTCGCCGCCATGTTGGGTTGCAGCAAGGCATAGTAAGTGTTTGCGGAGGGTTGCGGCGGCCAAAGCAACAGCGCGACCGGATTGTTCGATCGAGTTGCTACCCGAGGTGATCCCTTCGTCCGGTGCAGTCCCGGTGCGGACCGGCGCAAAGCCTACCTTTGAAGGCGGCACCGCGAGTTCTTCCTGAACAATCCGCAACAATGCATTGGAAATACGTTGCCCGATATCGACTTTGCCTGTGTGAACCAAAAGACGTTCGCCGTCCATGGTGATCCAATCCGTGACACGCGGATGGGCATCAAGACTCATGTTGCGGCGGCTTCCTTCACCGCCCTGAGCACACGCGGATGCGACCCGCAGCGGCAAAGATGCGGGGTCAACGCCGTGCTCGTTGTCGCGTCGTCAGGAAATGGAGTTTCCGACAATAACGCGGTGGCGGCGACCACAAGGCCAGACGTGCAGTACCCACATTGCGCAGCAGTTTGGGCAATGAACGCCTGTTGCACGCGTTTTCCGATTTCGGTGTCGGCAATGCCTTCAATTGTCGTGATTTCTTGTCCGTCGAAAACTTCCACCGGGGTTGCGCAAGACAGCGCGACCTTGCCGTCAATCATCACAGCGCAGGCGCCGCATTGCTCTAAGCCGCAGCCTAGTTTTGTTCCCTTCAACTTCAATTCATCGCGCAAAACGTAGATCAACGGTGTGTCCGGCTCCGACAATATTTCGTGCCGTGTTCCATTGATCGTCAATCTAAGGCTCACGGTTGAACGCGCTCCCATATTATTTGCACGTCTACATCCGCCGATTTGAACAGGTTCATCACTGGGCAGCGGTATTCTACATTGCGTGTCAGGCGGTCAAACCGGTCCTGCGTTTCATCTGTGTGAACGCGGATGCGCAGTTTGACCCAGTTAAAATAGGGCCGAACGCCCTGCACGCCACGACTGCCGCGTTGGTCGACTTCGCCATCGGCTTCCATGTCGACCGCGGTATAGGAAAACTGCATTGCCTCTGCGCACCGATTGATGATCACGCCTTCACAGCCAAGAAGCGAAGATAGCGTCATCTCCAGCGGGGTCACGCCTGTGTTTGACTCCTTCTCGTCGGTGACGACGATGTGATCGCGTACCATCATCACCGACCGGGTCGAGGCCTCGTTCCGGGCGCTGACTCGGCGGATTCCAAGCGCTTTCGTGTTAGGGTCTACGCTTGGGGGCAGAAGGTCAGTGTTACTCACAGTGTCATCTCCAAAATATCAAGGCCACGGTTGCGATCTAGAACGTAAATGAGGCCGGTGTGATCCACATCCACATCATTAGATTGCGGTGGAGCGCCGCTTGGGCCGGGCTCCATGAAATGCGCTACCTCTACGGGCAGAAAGGGATCCGCGATGTCGAGCACCCTAATTCCGCCAGCAAACCAAGTGGCATAGATAAGCGTGCTGTCGAGCTTTTCGCGGAACTGATGCCCACCAAACCTGACACCCTCTTCACCGACCCACGGGCATAGCCTTTCGGACAGATCCCATGCCGCGATGGGTTCCATGTTGGTCAGATCGGTAACGTCCACAATCCAGATAAAGCCATGCAGGCGACCGGGTTGGTGGGCGTGTTCTTCGTCGATGACAACCGCATAGCGTTTTCCGTTAATGGTCTGTTCCAGCGGCATGACGGTATGTGTCGGTTCGGGGATCGCGGCAGGAAAGCGATAGCTTCCCTTAACCGTCGGCTTGGTAATGTCGCTAGCATCAAGCACTCGGAACCCGGCGTGCCAGACCGCCGCCCAAAGTTCGTCGCCACAACGCATGGCGTGGTGCAGACGGTGGCTGTAGCCAACACCAGTCGGGGTTTCGCCGTTCGCCACATGCTGGCCCGGCATGTTCCAGCGCGACACCTCGGTTGGATTGGTGGGGTCTGAAAGGTCGTAGATGACAAGAATGTTGCCGACATAGCCTTCCATCTCGGTCGAGATATAGGCGTAGTTCGCGTCCATATCGAAGCGGTGTACGCCAAAGCCGTGGGTCATGACATAGGACAGCAACTTTGGAGCGGTTCTGTCCGAGATGTCCCAAACGCGGAACCCGCCGCTGGTGTAGCCACGCTCTTGTGCGTCTTCCAACACCGCAATGTCGGACAGGTTAACCGCCAGACGTTCTGCGATCTGATCGTCTGTCAATCCTTCAGAACGCAATCCGGCGATCTTGTCGCCCTTGCGCAGGAAATGTCGGCGATCCATTTCGACATTGGTGATCATAAGATCGCCCACCACTTTTACCTTGTGGGTGTGTGACCATTCGTCGGGTGGAGCAACGTGTGACACGACCTTGGGGTTTGTGGGATCGGACACGTCGATGATCGATGTGCCCATGGGCGGTTTCATGTGGCCGACAAAGGCATAGTTTCCCCGCACGACAACTTCGCCGCCACCTTCTATGTCCAAGTGGCCTAGGCGCCGGATGTTGCGAGACAGTTCATATTCGACTTCGCGTTTCATTCTGCAGGCACCTCAAGTTTGCGTTTGCGTCGCATGCCAAAAACGATGGGTAAGATAATGGACAGCGCGAACGCCACCCAGAGGATGTTGCCCAGCGTGGACGAGAACAAAACCATGATGTCGCCGTCGGATTTCTTGAGCGACCAGAGGAAATACTTTTCCAATAGGGGGCCAAGAATGACACCAATCAATATGGCTGCCACATGATACCCTGTGCGCCGTGCGATATAACCCAAAACCCCGAAGGCCAACGCAAGATACATGTCGAACATGTATTCCCGCGGAACAAAGCCACCGACCAGCGTGAAGCTGATGATCATCGGTGCAAGATAGATGGTCGGGATTGTAGTCACATGGCTCATGTAACGACTGAGCGGCAGGATGGTCAGAAACATGAGCACATAGCTGACCGCCATCGCCATGAACATGCCATAGCCGACCTTGGGTTGGTTTTCGAAGAGCGACGGGCCAAAGCTGACGCCATGGAACTGCATCACGACGAGCATGATCGCCGCGGTTGCGCCGCCGGGAATGCCCAATACCAGGAGCGGCACAAGCGTACCCGAGGTCACGCCGTTATTGGCTGCTTCGGGGGCGATCAGGCCTTCAGGATGGCCATAGCCGTATTTTTCGGGTGTGTTGGAGAAACTGCGCGATTGCTGGTAGGCGACAAAGCTTGCGATCGACGCGCCCGCACCGGGGATCACGCCAATAACCAGTCCGATGATTGAGGTCCAGACGATGTGAGTCCAGCGTTTCAGGGCGATTTTCACGCCTTCGAACGTGTCGTGCCAGTTCGGCGTCTTGGGTTCTTCGTCATGGTTCACGATCACGCGCTTTTCGATGATGACAAACGCCTCGGACACCGCGAAGAGGCCGACAAGGGCAGGGATCAACGGCACCCCGTCATAAAGTTCGAGGAACCCGAACGTGCCGCGCGGAGTGGCGTAAACCACGTCGGTGCCGATCGATCCAATCATCAAGCCCAGAAAGCCCGCAATCAAGCCCTTCACCATGTCCTGGGCTGCAATTGACGCGATCAGCGAAATGCCAAAGAGCATGACCACAATCATTTCGACCGAGTGCATATAGAACCCAACGCGCGCAAGGATGGGCATGGTTGCCAGTGCAATCATGGTGGTGAGCAATCCGCCAATGCAGGACGCGACAAAAGAGATGGCAAGGGCTTGTTGGCCCTTGCCTTGTTTGGCCATCGGGTAACCGTCAAGCGGCGTGGCGGCTGCACCCGCGGTTCCCGGGATGTTGACCAAAATGGCAGGGATACCCGCGCCCATGCGTGCGGCGCAATAGAGCGAAATCATGAACACCAGACCCGATTGCAGGTCTAGAGCAAGTGTCAGCGGCATTAGGATGATGATCGTGTTGGCCGCAGAAAAGCCGGGGATGCCACCGACGATCAGGCCAAGGAAAATCGTTGGTATGATGATGTACCAATATCCAAGTGTATCAAAGAACACCTCGACAAGGATGGAGGCTGTGCTGCTATCCATTTGTTAGCACCGCTTTCATAGTGGTCTCGAACCATCCGCGTGGGAACCGTGTGTCAAAAGCCCAGATGAACACCGCCCATCCGGTCAGTGCCATTGCCGCTGAAACCATCGTAATAAAGGCCGCGTTTTTGCCTTTGGACAGGATTAACATGCTGAGTGCCAGAAACAGAAAAGTCGTCAGCGTGAAGCCCAGCCTGTCAATGAGCAAGACGTAGCCTACAGTGCTGACCAAAAGGCCGATCCGACCTGACCGGATGTCATCCATTGTGAACAGGTTGCCGAATCCCAGACTAGCTTCGCCTCTGCTAAGCCAGACGGCGCAACGCACGAAGAAGATCGCGCAGACCAAAATCAGAATGCCTCCGACCATGAAGGCGCTGACCTGAGCGGTCCAAGGTGAATTCCATATGGTCGAGAAGAAGTAGACCGTGAAGCCCACCGCAAGGATGGGGATCACCAGCTCGCCGCCCAACTGGCGTGGTGGTTTGTGGTGCTCCGATGACATGATGTCTGCGTCCCTGTATGCGGATTGGAAGTGGTGGCCCGGCATGTGCCTCTGCGATGCCGGGCCGTTACATCATCAAGCTCCGCTGAGCAGTGACTTGTAGCGTGCGCCAAGTTCGAGCATTGCGGTCTTGAAGGCTTCGCATTCCTCGACATCTGCATATTGCAGGTATTCGGGGGTTCCCTTGCTGGCGATATACGCATCCATCAGTTTGGGATCGTCGAAGGTTTCCTTGAACGTTTTGCTTAATGTTTCAAAACGGTCGGGATGATCATCTGCCGCTTTCTTGTGTATGCCGAATGCACGCGCCGATAGCATTTCCGGCAGATCCATGCCGTATGCGTCGTTGATGCTTGGTGCATTATCGAGGCGATCACCCACAACATTGTTGCCAAAGACCAGGAGCGTTTTCACGCTATCGCCTGCTGCAATTACCGAGCCTGACGTCAGAACCGAGAAGTCAACTTCACCAGTGACCGCGCCGGCTACCGTGCTTTTGCCGCCTTGCAGCGGGATCAGGTTGAATTCGATACCCAACTTCTCACCTAGGGCCAGCAGACCAATAGAAGCCGGGTGCGCCATGCGGCTGGTTCCCACGTTCAACTTTCGCGTTTTGGACGCCGCGATAATGTCGTCCATCGTTTGCAGTGGGCTTTCAGCACCCACAAAAAGACAGCACGGGTCTTTGTCGACCTGGCCGAAGTAGAAGTAGTCGTTCACATCAAAGCTGGGATTCTGCATGGCCCAATTCAGAACTTCTGGGCCCATATTGCCAAAGATCAGATTGTAGCAATCAGGGTCAGCTTTCCCCATGTAGATTTCGTAGCCCACACGGCCCGATGCGCCCGGATAGAAACCCGGTTCGAAATCGGTGCCTAGTTTCTCTTTCCATACGCTTGAGAAGGCGCGGAAGTTGCGGTCTGCGCCGCCACCTTCCGATGTCGGGACGTAGACGCTGATATTCCGGTCGGGAAAGGTGCTGGCGCGGACCAAGCCGGGCGCGGCAAGTGTGAGTGTCGCAGCCGCAGCCCCTGTTCCCAGTAGCGTCCGACGAGTGATCATTGGTTTCATGGACATGGTTTCCTCCCGTTTCATGTTCAAGTTCACACGCGCTTATGATGGTCGCCCGCAAAGGTGCGCTGTGCTTTGCGGGTTAGTCACGTCCTCCAGTCGGCAATTGTGCCGTATTCGTAAAAAAGATGTCGCTCGCCCCCGCGTAGATCAGCCGCGCAGCCAAAACGCTCAGAATGACATTCAGCACGATCCGAAAACGCCGATCGTCAATCTTGGCCAGCATGACACGTCCCGCCAGTGTGCCCAGCACTCCGGCGGCGATCAGAAGCAAGATCAGCCCAGCCCAAATGCTGAAGGCAAAGCCCAGAATGCCGAAGGCCACGGTTTTGAGCAGATGTTGCAAGGTCATGAGCATTGCATGAGTGGCGACATGGGCGTGTCGTTCGAGATTTTGCGCCTTAATGTAGGTCGCAACAAACGGTCCGGTTCCACCGAAGAACATCGTCAAAAAGCTAGAAAACACGCCAGTGATCATGCCGGATTTGCGTAGAAAGGCAGGGGGTTTCGCCACGACGGACCACAGGATGAAAAGACCGACCCCGATCTGTATCCAACCCGCTTCGAGTTGGACCACCAACGACCCACCCAACAGGATGCCGATCAGTGCACCGATGGCGAAGGGGCCAAGCAGATCGAACCGCATGTACCGCGTCATGATGGCAGCACGTCCGGCATTCGACCCTAGCTGTACAAGGCCATGCACCGGCACGATGGCTGGCGCGGGCAAGAGTGTCGCTAAGACTGCCAGCATCACCGCACCGCCCCCAATACCAAAGGCAATGGTTATGAACGAACTGGCAAAGCTGACCGCCAGTAGTATTGCGGCAGTCGGCCATCCCAATCCAGCATGCCACATCTCCATCATCTCATGTGTCCAAAACCGAGGGGTGAAACAGAGCTTCGGGCGCGACTGTGGCCGCAGACAGATGCTGATCGATAGAATAGCGGCAAATCGCATCAATCTCGGCCATGTTGGCAGTGCAGCCATAGCTCCAATAGTCCGGCCCCATATTGGTCAGTGTCCGCTCCATGGCCGCGTTGAGCCAAGGCAAAGTCATGCGGTTCGCATTGCCTAGCCAGACCGACCGTAACCGTCCCATTGCAATATCCCGCGATTGAACAAAGGCGTCATAAAGAGCGCGGGGCAGCTCTGGATATTGGTCTGCGATGGGCTTTCGGATGCCAATCAGATGCATGATCGGAAAAAAACCGGTTTTGGCGTGGTAGGCTTGTTCGGCTTTTTCGAAATCCGGGATCAGGCGTACAAGGTCTGGGTTGCCGTCCAGAAAGGCCTGCGGGGGTTTTGGGGCGAGCAATCCATCGATTTCACCGCGCAACAACATATCTTGCAGCGTGTCACCTTCGGTTATGGGCTCGACGATCATGCCTTTAGGCAACGCCAACTCCAGACGTTCGCGCCGCACCCCTTCGTCTAAGGCACCAGTCCGCCAGTGGATATCGTCGCAGGCCACGCCGTATTCATCCGCCAGAATGCCCCTCATCCATAGAGCTGCTGTCATCTGATATTCCGGTACGCCGATCTTGCGACCTGCGAAATCGGCAGGGCTTTTGATGCCCGATCCGGCACGGGCGAAGAAGCCGCTGTGCCGGAATGCTCGGCTGACGAAGGCTGGGATCGCCGTGTAGTCCGACCCGCCGCGGGACAGTTGAAGCACATAACTGGACACGGACATTTCCGTTATGTCGAACCGTGCCTCTTGAACGGCCCAGGGGAACAGCTTGGATGTCGGGTGGATGTGGCTTTCGAGCGTGACACCGGGCACCGTCACACGCCCATCATGCAGAGCCATGATGCGATCGTGATCCCAGGTGGCCAGTGTCAGCTTCAAATGACTCACGCGCTTTATGCCTCCAATCTCATCATCTTTTTGCCGCGTAGTAAGAGACGCGTCGTTCCAGATAGGCCAAGAATTCCGAGATCGAGAATGCCAATGCGAAAAGTACGATCAGCACGGCCCAGAAATGACCCATGAGAAAGTTGGCCGAGTAGAGTTCGAACAGCGCACCAAAACCCACAATGGAGATAAGAAGCTGTCCGATGATCACACCTTTGACCGCCCGGATGATGCCGATCCGGACGCCACCAAGGATCTCTGGCAAAGCCGCCCAGAAGTAGATCTTGAAGAACGCATCCGTGGGGGACGCGCCAAAACTGTGCGCCATTTCGACCAGTGATTTGTTGATCTGTCGTACCCCAGCGCGCGAATTCAGGATAATGATCCAGATTGCGAAAAGTGTGGTGGTGATGATGATCGATTTCATGCCGAACCCGAAAAGCACCATCAGAACCGGTACAAGCGCGGTCAAAGGTGCGCTTAGGAACACGTTGACCCAAGGCAACAGCAGTTCATCCAGAAGCCGGCTTTTGCCCATTAGGATGCCTGTGGGGATGCCGATTGCGATGGCGAAAAACACCCCGGCCAAGAAAGCGTAAGCGGTCTCGAACAGGGCCTTCTGAAACGCTGTTGTGCCCAGTATTTCAAACAGTGTGCCTAGTACTTCGCTTAGCGGTGGGACGAAGAAGGTCAGGCCGCCTTGACCGACGATTTCCCAAAGTAGTCCCCAGAGCAAGAGTGATGACATCCCGGGAAGACGGTATCCAAACATTGTCATAGTGCGCGCCTCATTCCACGTAGGTTCTGAGCGACGCCCAGATTTCGTCGACGATATCGAGGTACTCTGGATAACGCCGGATGTTGTCGACGCCTTTGTTCCTGAAGCTCGAAGGGCGGATAATTTCGGATACGCGGCTTGGACGCGGCAACAAGATCGCAATTTGGTCGGAAACGTAAACCGCCTCTTCGATAGAGTGAGTCACGAAAATGAAGGTTTTGTTTTCGTTCTGAACAAGTTGCAGAAGATCCTCCTGAAACTTGCGGCGGGTTTGTTCGTCAACGGCTGAGAACGGTTCGTCCATTAACAAAACCTGCGCATCCACCGCCAGCGCCCGAGCCAGGCCAACCCGTTGGCGCATGCCACCGGACAATTCGTGCGGATAACTGTGTTCAAATCCGGCAAGGCCAACTTCTTTGATGTACTTCTCAGCGCGGGCTTCACGTTCCGAAGGAGCCACGCCACGCATTTCGAGGCCGAACGCAACGTTACGCAGAACCGTGGCCCAGGGCAGTAGCGCGAAGTCCTGAAAGACGAAGGCGCGGTCGGGGCCGGGGCCGGTGACCTTTTGGCCGTTCACCTCAACCTCGCCCGAGGTGGGTTCGAGCAAACCGGCAATGATCTTGAGCAAGGTCGTCTTGCCACAGCCAGATGGGCCCAAAAGCGAGGTCAGTTGCCCGCGCGGGAATTCCAGCGACATGTCTCGAAGCGCCTCAACGTTTCCATAGTTCTTCGAGATGTTCCGGGCGGAAACCGCGCTTTCAAACCCGGCTGCTGCGACTGGCGTGATCGTTTCTTTAGTTGGAGACATAGTCACGTTGGTTTCCTTTGAAGAGGGTGATCTCGATCTTTTCGAGCAGGTTCAAAAACAGCACGGCAAGCAGGATGATCGAGAAGATGGCGGCGTACATGCTGGGGTAATCCGCGATGGAGCGGCTATAAGTAATGATGTCGCCAACACCCGTAGGTGTGATTTTCAGTTCTGACAGGATCGCACCGATGAACCCGGCCGAGATCCCAAGGCGCAGGCCGGCAAAGATCACAGGGGATGCGGCGGGAATGACGATGCGAAGGATGATGGAAAATTCCGACGCAAGAAATGAGCGACCCATTTCCTTGAACGATTCAGGCGTGTTACGGACAGCTCCGCTGGTGTTCAACACAATCACAGGCATCGCCATAATGCACACCACTAGAACTTTTGATGTCAGGCCAATGCCGTAGGCGAGAACAAGAAGCGGGATCAGCGCAGCCAAGGGGGCAGCTTGCATAACGATGAAGATTGGCGAAAACAGCCAGTCGAAGGTGTTGCTCAGCCCGACCCACAGGCCTACGGCGATGCCCAAAACGGCAGAAATGGCGACACCAATCGCAAGTGGTTTGAGTGTTTCGGCATAAGCTTCGAAGATCATGCCGTTGAGCGTCATCTCTATCAGTGCGCTCATGGATTCTATGAAAGTTGGGAACGCGAAACTCACAGGCACGCGGCCAGCGATCTCCCACGCGCCGAACAGGATCACGGCAGAGAGCAGTTTGAGAAGCAAGGCACGGTTTGGCATTTGGTGATGTCTTTCGGACTGCAATGATAAGAAGCCGCTGCGCGTTTGGATCGCGCAGCGGCAGCGCAAAGACTTACTTCATCGCGGCATCAAGCGGGGCGAGATACCAGAAGTCTTCGATGTTCAATTCGTCGGGCGACCCTTCCAGCTGGCCCGCGGCCGAGTACCATTCCATATCGGCCATGGCTGCTTTGCGACCGCCACCATTCGGATCGTAGAGACCGCCTTCGACCGCATCCGCGTAGAAGCCGTCAAGCTCAGCCAGAATTTCGCCTGGAAGCTGGCCGATCGGACCGTCCGGGTTGGTTTCACGACGGATGATCGACGGATCTTCGGCCATGTCTTGCCAAACGCTGACCAACGCGTTCACGAAGATCGACACGTCTTTTTCGTTTTCCTGAATCCAGTTGAGGTTGCCGAAAAGAGCTTCGTCGCTGGCCTCAACCTCGAACATCTCGAGTACGTTGAAGTCTGAACCAGCTTCGCTCCGCATCAATTTGTTTTTGTTGGACAAGTCGATGATGGTGGCATCCGCACGGCCGCCTAGAAGTGCTGCAACACGGTTGGACGAACCGGGCACATATGACCGCTCACCAAAAGTAATTCCGACGCGGTCTTCGATCACATTTGCGATCGAGTCTGTGCCGCCACCGCGAGAGTGCAGAAGGATCGGCTCACCGTCCATGTCTTCCAGAGAGCTGTACTTTGTCGTTGTCACCGGAAAAAACTTGAGCTTGGACAGCTGGAAGATGATCCGAAGTGGCGCCTTGGAACGTTGCATGGCCGCGTAGGGCGTTCCGAAACCGATGTCCATCTGACCGCTCAGAACGGATTGAATTGCCAGTTCTTCATCCGAGAACGCAGTCCATTCGTAGTCAAGACCGTTGGCCTTGGCCCGATCCAGCGCCACGAAGAATGCGGCAAGTTCATCGGATGGTGTTTCCGCAAGCGCGATGCGGATTTTTTCAGCCTGTGCCGGACCGGCGCTTAGGCCGATTGCAGAGGGCAGTACGAGAGCCGCAACTGCGGCTGCCTTGATAAAACGAAACATGTGTCTCCTCCCTGAGATCGTGTTGATCGTTGTGATTGCGGGTGTTGGTTTTCGTTGTTCCCCGCGATTTATTCTTTTGTCGTCAAACCTCCCCAAACAGGCGCGCGGTTACTGAACCGAGATGCGCGCGCATTGCGTCATGGGCGGCCTTTGGGTCGCGTGCTACAATTGCGGCAACGATGGTGTCGTGCTCGGCAAAGCTTGAATGCGTGCGCGGTGGTCGAACCGAGCTACGAACGACCATGTTCCATGCAACCGCGCGTCGAACTGCGTTCAGGTGATCAAACAGCGACAGCAGCAACACATTGTCTGTGGCTTCCGCCAGAACCCGGTGGAAATTGTCGTCTTGTGCTTCGTACTCGTCCCAGCTTGGTGCTTCGGTTGCCAGATCGCGTGAATGTTTCAATCGGCGCACGGCCTCTTCCGACGCGTGCAGGGCTGCTTCTCGTGCGATGGCTGGCTCTAGCGACACGCGGGCGCGCATCAGTTGAACTGGCGTGACCTGCTCGCTTAGCAGTTTAAGATTGCTGGGGCCGGAGGCAACGTTGGGCGACGCGATAAAGGTACCCTTGCCAACGTGCCGCCAAATCACGCCTTCATGTTCAAGGCTGTCCAATGCTTTGCGGAGGCGGGCGCGTGTCACATCCAAACGGACAATCAGATCGCGCTCAGATTCAAGCCGGTCACCGGGCTTGTATCCACCTTCGGTGATGTAAGACCGCAGCTTTGAAACGACGTCATCCGCATCGACCGTGACAGAGTTCATCAGCATGAATTGGACCTCACATTGGTCAACCTATTTCCGCAAAATAGCGCGGATAACTGCGAGGCTATGCCTAAATTGGGTGATCAATCAATGATTTTTCTTGCATTTTTTTGGATGGTCTTGAATTGATTTGTGCACAGCGCTGAGTTAATCCACCTTTAGCTTGAAAAAATCCGGAGAACTTCATGACCCAGTACGCAATCGAAACGCCGCCTATTGTGGCACTTCCCGTGGCCGGGCAGGATACGTTATTCCCGGTCCGCCGGATTTATTGCATCGGCCGGAACTATGCGGCCCATGCCATTGAGATGGGTCATGATCCCGATCGCGAAGACCCTTTCTTCTTTCAGAAAAACCCAAACAACCTTAATACGTCCGACGCGTTTCCTTATCCTCCGCACACATCGGATGTGCACCATGAGGCAGAGATGTTGGTGGCGCTCAAAACCGGTGGGACGAATATTCCTTTGTCGTCCGCGCTGGACCATGTCTTCGGCTACGGTCTCGCACTGGACATGACGCGCCGAGACTTGCAGGGAATCGCCAAGAAGGCAGGGCGCCCTTGGGAAATCGGCAAAGCGTTCGAACAATCCGCTCCGTGCGGTCCAATTCACACTGTAGACGAGGTGGGCCATCTCGATCAGGGGCGTGTGGAACTTACGGTCAATGGTGAGCTGCGGCAGGAAGGCGACTTGAACCAGATGATCTGGAAAGTCCCAGAAATGATTTCCTACCTATCCGAGTATTTCGAACTTGCCCCCGGTGATATCATTCTTTCCGGTACTCCGTCCGGCGTAGGCCCGGTCGTTAAGGGGGACACGATGGTTTTAAGCATCGACGGCCTGGGTAGTTTGACGGTCTCTGTCACCTGACAACAGATTGTTTAGACATTGGCTCACCCGCTGTCGGAATTCCGGCGGCGGGTGATTGCGTTTTTTGAGAAGCTCGCGAGTCACTCTTCGTAACTATTGGCGTGCAAAACACAACGCAGAGCGGGTCTGGCCAAAGATTGCGCTCCCCAGTGGCCCGGTCAAAAGTCGACTTCGACCGCCCCGATGGGTTTCGAACAACAGGCAAGGATATAGCCTTCGTCGATATCCTCTTCCGAGATACCGCCATTGTGAACCATGTGTACCTCTCCGGCGGTTTTACGGATCTTGCAGGTGCCGCAGACGCCAAAGGTGCAGCCGGACGGGATGACGATCCCGGAACCACGAGCGACGGCCAGAACCGTATCGGTCTCATGGCAGTCCTCCATTACATTGGACCGGGCAAAGGAAACGCTGGCCGTGGCGCTGTCATCTGGGACGACATCGTCGTGCTCGGGTAGCTGCTCTTCTTTCTTGACCGGCGCGACAAAGCTTTCCTGATGGTATCGTTCCATGTCGTAGCCCAGACCAATCAACATGTCGCGAACGGCGTCCATGAAGGGCTCTGGACCACAGCAGTAGATCTCGCGATCCAGATAGTCGCCCGCTATGAGACCGATCATCAACTGGTTCAACCGTCCTCGAAGCCCAGTCCAGACACGATACGGGTCGTCTTCCTCCACAATGAAGAACAGTTTAATCGACGGTACCCGGCTTGCCATCTGCTCGAGCCGCTGGCGGCAGATGATGTCCTGCGGGCGCTGTGCGCAGTTGACGAACACAACGTCAATGTCAGTGCCTCGATCATACAGGTAAGTCGTCATCGACAGAGATGGCGTGATGCCCGACCCGGCAGAGATAAACAGGAATTTTTTTGTGGTCGCGCGGGGCAACGTGAAAATGCCTGCAGGTCCCATCGCCTTGATCTGCATTCCCGGGGTTAGGTGATCCAGCATCCAGCGGGTGCCAACGCTGCCCGGTTGGGCCTTGACCGTCACCGCAATGGTCAGCGGGCGCGAGGGCGAGGACGAAATCGTGTAGGTTTTCCACAACGTCCCTCCGGGCACTGGCAATTCTAGCGTCAGAAACTGCCCGGGTTCATAGCGAAACTGTTTTGCCGAGGGCGATACAAAACTGAAGGTTGCAGTGTTTGGTGCTTCGGGCACAACGGCACAGCAGACCAGTGGTTCGCCGTCTGTCCAGATGCCGGCGTCCAAGGGAACGGTCAGATCAACGTCCAAAGCCATCGACTCACTCCGCTGCGATCGGGGTGACGCCACCGGTGATTCCACGGATCATCGTTGTCGCGTACCAATTAGTGAACTGAATATTGCCGCCTTCATGCGTCGGTGAATACGGCCCAGGCGTATAGGCCGGAGACTGAATGCCGCGCTGGTTGTTTTCAACCACCTCGCGGTCTTCGTCATTGGTGGCCAACCACACTTCGGTCAGCCGGTTGAGATCGTAATCCTGCCCCTCAACCGCATCCTTGTGTACGATCCACTTGGTACACACTTCGGTCTCCATTGCGCTGATCGGGGTCACGCGGAACAACAGGATGTGATCGGACAGGAAGTGGTTCCAGCAGCCTGGGTATTTGTACTTAATACCAAGGGCTGCGATCATTGACCCACTTTCGCCCAATCTCTGGTTCCGATTGACGTGATGACGTCCGGTAGGG
>CANNCS010000015.1 GCA_947503115.1 uncultured Marivita sp. | reverse complement strand
GCCCGTCACACCCGCATCGCCCTCCTTGCCAGGCAAGTGCGGCGCGAGGCGAAGCCAGACGTCATCTGTCAACACAAACCGCTCTTCGTTCATTCAAACCTCCATTTTGGAAGCTTGAATCAGAATTCAGACCGGTTGGGAATTCTGAATGTCCACGGACCCTAGATGATATAACGCAATTTCGTAATCTTCCCCATCGATCATGTCAGAAATACGCAGTAGGTTATGCATTACCCCCAAGCCATTTGCTGTCGAAAGCGCTCTATCCGCAAGGCCAGCAAGATCGGCATTACCAATGTATCTTGCAGCGGTGGCGAGAGCCAGCAGAGCATCGGCGTTGTCAGGTACATCATCCAGCGCGAGCTGCGCGTGATGCACTGCCAAATGTGGGGCCTTGAGCATCAACCACGTGTTTGCCAGCAGCGCATGTGCTTCAGAAAGTTCAGGAGCGCAGTTCAGTGCCATCGAAAACGCTGCGTGAGCCTCTGCTGTCTCCGACGCTGCAAAACAATGGCGTCCCAGACGTATCCAGTCGCGAGCACGTTCTTCCGCCACAGGGTTGGTGCATTCTGCGTGTGGCGCGGCATCTTTTGGTATGGCGCCAGTTGACCCAACCCCAATAGCCAACGGGCCGGGGCCCCGCACCATGGGCTGGGAAGCCATAGACGCACCGAGTACTTGGAACATCAATATCAATGTATCCCGCCCAAATTCGGAGCCCGCGGTCTTTTGGAATTTTTGCATCTCTTCTCCAAGGCTGCGGCCCCAGAAGAGAACGCCAAGTCCGCGCTGGAACGGAAAATTGAACCCAGGGTGTTCTCGGGTCAATTCCTGCCAGCACTCCCAAGTCTCAGAACCAGGTTCCCGCAAATTGGTACCGTGCAGAAGAACAATTGCGCGATCAGAGAGCTTTCGACTCCAGAGTTTGAAATCCTTTTTGAGCCCCGTGTAGTAATGCCCCCCATCTACATGCAGCAAATCCACTGAACCGTCTTCTATATGTTCAAGCGCGTCTGTAGAGTTCTTGAGGGACAACGTGCTGAAATCGGAATATCGCAGATTGTGTTCTTCAAAGATCTTGAAGCCATCTTTCCGGCAAAATTCCGCATGCTCGTCGGCTTCCCATGCCCCAACAGCAAAACCCCTGGCAGCTAGACCCGCTTCCCGAACTGCTTGGCAGAACGTAAAATACGAATATCCATCATATGATCCAAGCTCGACGATCACACGCGGACGCGATGCCTTGACAAGCCACATTGCAAATGGGCCGTGGGGCAACCAAGCCGAATGTGTTGCGTAAAATGATTGGCTGACTTCGTGCCCTAAAAAAAGCATCCGGTTTGCAGTCCTAAAAAATCTTATCGCACGATATAAACATGGACGTTTAATAAAGTGAAGGACCACCGGCTGACGCCGGAGGCATCACTTGGCGGAATGTAATTCCAGGTATTGTCTGATCACGTCTTCAGTCACGTTGCCGGAGGTTGTGGAGAAATACGCACGCGCCCAAAAGCGCCTTCCCCAGTACCGTTTGCGCAGGTCGGGGAACTCCATCTGGATGCGGCGGGATGAGCCGCCCTTGATGCGCTGCATGACATCGGAAAGGGACAGCTTGAGCGAGATCGACAGGAACGTGTAGACATAATCGCGCTCTAAACGCCCTTCACCATATAGGCGCCCAGTTCCTCGCAGGTCTGGAGGATGGTTTCTCGGATCCGTTCACGCATTGCGCCCGGCAAAACCTTGCACCGTTACTTCGTAGCCCACACGACATGGTATCTGTTATAATACCGCGTGTGAACGGAGGGAGATCAAAACAAATTCGCTGAATCGGACCGGCTGGAAGCCAATGACTTCGATCCATTAGGCGGAAAATGAACTGTGAGAGTTCACACAAAATCAACATGTAGGCATGATGTGACGGCCCGAACGAAAATAGACAGCCCATTTTTCGAGCGTCGAACAAACAAGGGCCAATCTGCTGAGAGGCAGGGGGGCTATTTAATGGGGGTACCCCCTTTGCGTCGCTCAGGACGCTAGACCACAAACAGCTGCAGTAACCCCTGAGGTGGATCGGGTCCGTCCAAGGCAAAACTGGATGCTACTTCTTGTAACGCATTGACGACTCACCAATCGACGCGCCGTGCAAGCCCCGTGAAAGCTGAAGTCAAACTTCAAGCAAGCCAAAAAATCGCAAACTATTGAATTTATTGGCGATCCCTGAAGGACTCGAACCCTCAACCTGCTGATTAGAAGTCAGCTGCTCTATCCAGTTGAGCTAAGGGACCGCTGGGTGTTTATTTGCAGACTTTGCCCGCTCGGGGCAAGAGAGCGTCACAGAGTTCTGGTCATAAAAACGCTGAGTGGGTCTTCGACGTAGTCGCCGAAGGGCGGGCAATAGTCGAAACCGTAACGTTCGTATAAGCGCCTAGCAGGAATAAAAGGGTCTTCTGATCCTGTTTCGAGGCTAACGCGTGACATGTCCGCAGCGCTGGCTTCGGACAGTATTTTTTGGACCAAAGCAGCCCCGACGCCCCTTCCCCGCGCTTCGGCACGCGTGTGCATGGATTTCAGCTCTCCATGCGTGGCGTTCAGTGGCTTGATCGCCGCAATGCCAAGCGTTGACGTGCCGTCTCGCGCCACAAAGACTTTTGCGCCAGCAGCAAAAAGCTCATCGGCGCCCATCACATGGCAGCTTTCGGAAGGTGTTTGCGCCTGCATCATCTCGAAATGTCGGTTGAGCAACTCCGCGACGTCCCAAGTCAGCGCGACAACAGGCTCTATTCGAAGCGCTGTATTCAATGCGTCCAAGCGCCCTTGCGATCCACCGCAAAGTTTTCCGCATATCCGCGGGGGCGGATGTTCGGCTTGCGCTTGTTCGGGGTGAGCTGGGTCACCTCGATGCCGTGCTCTTTGGCGTAGGCCTTGGCAGCGTCGAGCGTGTCGAACTTCAGGCGAACTTGGCTTTGCGTGTCGGAAGACGACGTCCACCCCATCAGCGGATCAATCTCGCGCGGGCTGTTCGGCGCAAATTCCAAAACCCAATGGTTGGTTTTCGCAGTGCCAGAGGACATGGCTGTTTTCGACGGCTGATAGATCCGGGCGCGCATAGGACTCACCTGTTTAGTCTTTGACGCAGATATGAGCAAAAACGACCCGACACGCAAGGTCATGATATTGTCGCAGGTCGTGAAAACGTCAATGCAAGCAGGGCGTCATCTACCTGCGAGCCGCGGGGAGCGAGGGGTGGGTGTGTGCCGCTCGAAACCAAATGATGCCAACTGCTTGCAACTTAAAGGTACTTACTTCGAAAGACTTTGAAAGGAAAAAAGGGGGCTTACTTGCCCAAGGAAAAGCGCCGAAAGTGTATGTATTTCCGTAAATGCAATAAATTCAACAAGGTACTCCACAGTTACGCGAATATACTACTATGGTTGCATTTCCCGTATTAACCGCCCACTTTGACTTTCCCCCTTTCGACTGCACCTCTTCCCGCAGCAACCGATTCCATCAGGTGATCCATGTCCAATACTCCGAGCCTTACCGCACCTGCCCCGGATGTCCGCGACCGTGAAAAGCTGGAAGGCGGCATCCAGTTTCGGATGAATACAGAATTCGAACCTGCGGGTGACCAACCGACGGCCATCAAAGAACTGTCTGCAGGGGTTGTGGGGGGTGAGCGCGATCAGGTTTTGCTTGGGGCCACCGGGACCGGCAAGACTTTCACTATGGCCAAGGTGATCGAGGAAACGCAGCGCACAGCGATTATCCTTGCACCGAACAAGACACTGGCGGCGCAGTTGTATGGAGAATTCAAGGGCTTCTTCCCCGACAACGCGGTCGAATACTTCGTCAGCTATTACGACTATTATCAGCCTGAAGCTTATGTAGCTCGGTCGGACACCTATATTGAGAAGGAATCGCAAATCAACGAACAGATCGACCGGATGCGCCACTCGGCCACGCGCGCTCTGTTAGAGCGGGATGACGTGATCATCGTGGCCTCTGTGTCGTGTATTTACGGTATCGGGTCTGTCGAGACTTACGGCGCGATGACGCAAGATTTGCACGTTGGCAAAAGCTATGACCAACGCGCAGTGATGGCAGATCTGGTGGCCCAACAATACCGCCGCAATGATCAGGCGTTCCAACGCGGATCGTTTCGGGTACGGGGTGACAGCCTTGAGATTTTCCCGGCGCACCTTGAAGACCGAGCGTGGAAGTTGTCGTTTTTTGGAGATGAATTGGAAAGCATCACTGAATTCGATCCGCTGACTGGCGAAAAGACCGACACCTTCGAACGTATCCGGATCTACGCCAACAGCCACTATGTCACGCCGAAACCGACCATGCAGCAGGCGATGATCGGGATCAAAAAGGAATTGCGCCAGCGGCTTGATCAGTTGGTGAACGAGGGCAAGCTGCTTGAAGCGCAGCGTTTGGAGCAGCGCACGAACTTCGATCTTGAGATGTTGGAGGCCACGGGCGTCTGTAACGGGATCGAAAACTATTCGCGCTACCTGACCGGGCGCGCGCCCGGTGAACCTCCCCCCACCCTATTCGAATTCATCCCCGACCACGCCATTGTGTTCGCGGATGAAAGCCATGTCAGCGTGCCTCAGATCGGCGGCATGTATAAGGGAGACTATCGGCGCAAATTCACGCTTGCCGAACATGGGTTCCGCCTACCTTCGTGCATGGACAACCGTCCCCTCAAGTTCGAGGAATGGGACGCGATGCGCCCGCAATCCGTGTTTGTGTCCGCAACCCCCGCCAAATGGGAGATCGAACAGACCGGCGGTGTGTTCACTGAACAGGTGATCCGCCCGACCGGACTGTTGGATCCGATGGTCGAAATCCGTCCCGTCGAAATGCAGGTGGATGATCTGCTGGATGAAGTGCGCAAGGTGGCCGCCGATGGCTACCGATCCCTGGTCACCACACTGACCAAGCGGATGGCTGAAGACTTGACCGAGTACATGCATGAACAGGGCATTCGTGTGCGCTACATGCACTCGGATATCGATACGATTGAACGGATCGAGATTCTACGGGATTTGCGTCTTGGGGCGTTCGACGTGTTGATCGGGATCAACCTTTTGCGCGAAGGCTTGGACATTCCCGAATGTGGGCTGGTCGCCATTCTGGATGCCGACAAGGAAGGGTTCCTGCGCTCCGAAACCTCGCTGATCCAGACCATTGGACGTGCGGCGCGGAACGCTGAAGGCCGTGTCATCATGTATGCCGACCGGATCACCGGATCGATGGAGCGCGCGTTGGCGGAGACCGATCGCCGCCGCGCCAAGCAGATTGCCTATAACGAAGAGCACGGCATCACGCCTGCGACCATCAAGAAGAACGTCGATGACATCCTTCAGGGGCTCTACAAAGGCGACGTGGACATGAACCGTGTTACCGCCAAGGTGGATAAACCGCTGGCTGGCGCCAATCTGCAAGCGGTGCTAGACGGGTTGCGGACGGACATGCGCAAGGCGGCAGAGAACCTTGAATTCGAAGAGGCCGCGCGCCTTCGGGACGAGGTCAAACGACTTGAGGCGGTGGATTTGGCAGTTTCTGACGATCCGTTGGCACGTCAGTCAGCGGTCGAGGCGGCAGCCGAGGCTGCGGTGAAGTCTTCGGGGCGATCCACAGCCGGACGATCAGGACAGCGTGGCGGGAACGTACAAAGACGCAAGAAGCGGTAGAACGGTCCGTTCTCCAAACTGTCACACGCCCCCAAGAACATTTGAGAGCGCCTTGGCACTCGTCAGCTTAAGGGCGTTGAATTGGTTCACCGCGCAATCCGCGCACGCGCTTGGTTCAGATAAACGGCACAAACGGAACGCCACAGGCGCTTAGAGCTGTGAACATCGCAATTGCAATCCATATACGCATAACGCCTCCATTGGTCGGGTCGACGGTCCCGACCTAGGCGAGGACACGTCATAAGTCGAACATGTCTTCTGCAACAACACCGCGTTTTATGTTTTTCCGATGCTGTGTGTCTTCGTCGTCGACCTCCCCAACAGATGTTGAGGCTTTGAAAATCGGCAACCCTGTTCAATTCCCCGGTGCGGGCGCCATTCCACTTATCCTGACTGGCTTAAATCGAACCGTACGCTACCATAGCGTTATGCGTATGGTTGCTTTCGTCTTTGCTTTGATAAATGCGCCCCTTCAGGCAGTTGCGTGGGAATTCACGCCAGTGCCAATTTGCACGTTGTTCCATCAGGCCCCCGATGTCGCTTTGATGGTGACCTACGACCCGACCAGCGGAGAATATGCAATTCATCTGTCCCGCGAAGGAGGCTGGCCAGAAGCAAGTGTGTTCTCAATGCGGTTTGAAGGGCCGCGTGGATTGACGATATCTACCACACAGCATGAGATCGAAGCGGAGGACACGCGGACTCTAACCGTTCGTGACCGGGGGTTCGGGAACGTTTTGAACGGGTTGAACTTCAACCAACGTGCAGTGGCGATCCTTGGCGAGTTCGAAGTTGCGGTTTCGCTCGACGGTGCTGCTCCGGCGGTCGAAGAATTCCGTGCTTGCCCAACGGACCAGTTGGTTTCGGCGCCAAAATCACGCGAGACACAGCCGTCTTGAACGCGGCGAGGTCCAGCCCAAAATGAGCTTCAAAAGAATTGCCCGCACTCGGCGTATCGATTAGCGTTTCTCTATGCGCCATCTGATCCCGATATGCCTTATCCTCGCAGCCTGCGCGACCCCGCAGGAGCGATGCATCAATGATGCGGCCGGGCCGTATCAGGCCGCCTTAAGTGAGCGCGCAAAGATTGCCACATCGCTATCGCGCGGCTTTGACTATGTGACGGAATACGAAACCCGGCGGGTGTTCACACGGTGCAAGACCAAAGATGGGGGCTGGGTCGGGTGCTGGGATCGAGAGACCCATCCGGTCACCCGTCGCGTGCCCGTTGACCGGGCTTCTCTGCAAGCGCGTGATGCTCAGTTGGCGCGTGATCTGCCTCAGCTTGAACGCGCGGCAGAACGTGGGACCCAAGCCTGTCTAAAAGCGTTCCCCGAGGAAGACTCCTGAGCCACTTGCCCGGAAGCATCGGACCAGCCTAGAAGACGCCATGACCCGGCTTCCCATCGACTCCGTTCTACCAGAGCTTGTCACCCATCTGCGTGATCGGGGCCGTGCCGTTCTGCAAGCGCCTCCGGGTGCGGGCAAGACCACGCGTGTTCCGCTGGCCATGCTGGACGCAGGCGTAACTGCCAAGCGTATTGTCATGCTCGAACCCAGACGCCTTGCGGCACGGGCTGCCGCCGAAAGGATGGCGGAAACCTTGGGCGAAACCGTTGGTCAAACGGTTGGCTACAGGGTGCGTGGCGAAGCGAAGGTGTCTGGTCGAACCCGGATCGAGGTTGTGACCGAGGGTATATTGACGCGGATGATCCAGTCCGACCCGGAATTGACGGGCGTTGGTGCCGTGATCTTCGACGAATTCCACGAGCGGTCGCTGAATGCCGATCTGGGGTTGGCGCTGTGTCTGGAAATTACCGGCGCGCTGCGAGATGACCTTTTACTTGTAGCAATGTCGGCCACATTGGATACCGCCCCGGTCGCACACTTGATGGACGCGCCAATCGTGACTTCCGAGGGGCGCAGTTTTCCAGTCGAGACCCGCTGGTTGGACAAGCCCGTGGGCAAAAACATACGTTTTGAAAGCGCAATGGCGGAACTCATTCAAACCGCCGCGGCTGAATCCACGGGTGGCATACTGGCGTTTCTTCCAGGGGAAGGAGAAATCCGTCGAGTTCAGGCTGCATTGGACGGTCGGTTGCCGAAAGACTGCCATATCCGTCCGCTGTTTGGCGCGATGCCCTTCAAGGCACAACAAGAGGCGATTCATCCAGAGCCCCACGGTCGCAAAGTCGTGCTTGCCACATCGATCGCAGAAACCTCCTTGACCATCGAAGACATCCGCGTGGTCGTCGACGGTGGCCTCGCACGACGGTCACGGTTTGACCCTGGGTCAGGAATGTCGCGACTGGTCACCGAGAAAGTGACTAAAGCCGAGGCCACACAGCGCGCTGGACGCGCCGGACGGGTGGCCGAGGGCATGGCGTATCGACTTTGGACCAAGGGCGAAGACGGCGCTTTGTCTGCCTTTCCGCCCGCCGAAATCGAAGCGGCCGATCTTGCAGGTCTGGCATTGGAGCTAGCGCTATGGGGCGCGCAGCCGCGAGACCTGCCCTTCCTGACACAGCCGCCTGCAGGCGCATTTTCCGAAGCGTTGACATTGTTGCAAATGCTTGGCGCATTGGATGGGCAGTATCGTATCACCGATCATGGCCGCACCTTGTCGGCCCTGCCTCTGCACCCTCGTCTGGCGCATATGGTCGGGATCGCGGGGGCGAACGCCGCGCCTCTGGCCGCGCTGATGGCCGAGCGCGACCCAGTGCAAGGCGGGGGCGTCGACCTGTCACTGCGCCTTGAAGCGCTGCGCGATCCGAAACGATTTAGCGAACAGCGTCGTGCAACACTCAATCGTGGTGCGCTGGATCGGATCCGTGTCGAAGCCAAGCGGTTACAGAAGGTCGCCCCTTCCCCGCAGAGCAACATGCTTGGCCCAGCAGAGATGGCCGCGTTGGCGTATCCCGATCGCATTGGATTGCGGCGCAAAGGCGAGGCTCCTCGGTACCAATTGTCAGGCGGCAAAGGCGCGGTCTTGGAGAATAGCGATGCCCTCGCCGGAGCAAGATTGATCGTGGCTACCGATCTGGATGGCAATCCGCGTGAAGCGCGAATTCGACAAGCGATCCAAATCACAGATAGTGCGGTACGCGCACTCTTTCCCGAGCAGATCGCGTGGGTTGATGTTTGCACTTGGTCAAAGCGGGATCGCCGGGTGACGGCCCGTCAGCAGGAAAAATTGGGTGCTCTCGCACTGGATGACAGGGTTTGGAAAGATGCGCCTGCGGATCAAATTGCGCTAGCCATGCTGGATGGTGTGCGCGATCTCGGGCTGGCGCCTGCCATGAGCAATGCCGCCCGACGGTTTGTGGCACGAGTGACTTTGGGGCGTGATGCAGGGTTGGACCTACCTGATCTGTCGGAATCTGCCTTGATGGACACTCTGCACGATTGGCTCTTGCCGCACCTGGGCAGTGTGCGCAGTTACGACGAATGGAAAAGTTTCGATCTGCTACCTGCCCTGCGCGCCATGCTAAATTGGTCGGGTCAGCAAAACTTAGATCGGCTGGTGCCCGGCAAGTTCACAACCCCGCTGGGCCGCGAGATTCCCATCGACTATTCGGGGCAACATCCCGAAATTTCGTTGCGATTGCAGGAGCTGTTCGGCCAGAAAACCCATCCCTGCGTCGGCAAAACCCCGTTGCGGGTGACTCTGCTTTCACCTGCTCAAAGACCCGTGCAAACAACGCTGGACCTGCCGGGCTTCTGGGCTGGTTCTTACGCAGATGTTCGCAAAGACATGCGCGCGGCCTATCCGAAACACCCGTGGCCCGAAGACCCAACCCAAGCCGACCCGACCTTGCGAGCAAAGCGTAAGAACGGAAGCTGAGGACAAGAATACATTCTAGGCGACAGCTCTTTTCAGGCAGCATTGCTGCGACCTGTCCTGAAAAAGCCGATAGATGCCATTTAACCGACGCTTGCTGTAACGTTCGATCCGCCTTAAATGCCGCTTATGCTTGACGAAGCCGACGATATACACCCGCTGTTCTACGGTGCGCCCAAAACCACCGAGTTCAAGAAGCTGCGTAAACGGATCGTACAGAACGTCCGCGAAGCGGTAGAGCATTACGGCATGGTGGACCGCGATCCAGCCAAGACCCCAAAATGGTTGGTCTGTCTGTCGGGTGGCAAAGACAGCTATACGCTGCTTGCCGTGTTGCATGAGCTAAAGTGGCGCGGGTTGCTGCCTGTGGACCTATTGGCCTGTAATCTGGATCAGGGGCAACCGGGCTTTCCAGCGACGGTTTTGCCTGAATTCCTCGAAAAAATGGGCGTTCCGCACCGGATTGAGTACCAAGACACCTACTCCATCGTGGTCGACAAGGTGCCCCAGGGGCGGACTTTTTGCGCGCTGTGTTCGCGGTTGCGACGCGGAAACCTGTATCGCATTGCCCGCGAAGAAGGCTGTGATGCCGTTGTCTTGGGTCATCACCGTGACGACATTCTGGAAACCTTCTTCATGAACCTGTTTCATGGCGGACGTCTTGCGACAATGCCGCCGAAACTGGTGAACGAAGAGGGCGATCTTTTCGTTTACCGCCCACTTGCACATGTGGCCGAGGCTGATTGCGAAAAGTTCGCCAGCGGCATGAATTATCCCATCATCCCCTGCGATCTATGCGGCAGTCAGGACGGATTGCAACGCCAACAGGTGAAAGCCATTCTTGACGGCTGGGAAAAGAACAGCCCCGGCAGACGGCAGGTCATGTTCCGCGCCCTCACGAACGCACGTCCGTCGCATCTGCTGGACAGCGATCTGTTCGATTTCAAAGGACTTGCGACGAATCTCGTCCAAGATACCGACAATCATCAGGAAATTCCCAAGCTAAGTTAAGGCTTCGGTTACCCAATGCACGCGATGCTGCCCGAAACAAAGCTCGGGATACTACCGCGATGCGCCACCCCTTCGATATTTCCAACCTGCGTCAGGTGCTGGGCAAGGCTTTGTCCGGGCCTCAGATGCTTGCCTTCTTGCCCGCCCTTTGCCTGTCGGCTTTTTGGGGAGGGGGCGAAGTCTTTTTGGTGATCTGCGCGCTAGCGGTCCCATTGATCTACGCTATCTTTGGCGGTTTCGCGCGATGGTCCGAAATGGCCACACTTGATCGCCTTCGCGGCCCTGAACTGCACCAAGTGGCACAGGATTTTCTTGAGATTGCGCGTCAAAACGGACAAACGACGGCCTGTTTTCAGATCGCGATCCCGGAACTTGAAAAGATCGCGCATCATTTCGGCCCCGATGCCGCGGAAGAGTCTCGTGACCTCATCGCGTCCCGCCTTAGAACATCGCTACGCGGTTCCGATCACGTTTTTTCGTATGGCGATACGCGCTTTACCGTACTGATCTCCCCGGGTTATCGCATGCGACTGGACAGCTTGATTGATTTGGGAAAGCGGTTGCAGCAAGCCGCTGAAACGTCCCTTTCCCTTGCCGGGACAACACAAACACTGACCGCATGTGTCGGGATTGCCTCTTCGCTGCATTTTGGGAGAACCGTGACAGCCGACATTTGGCTGACATCCGCCACTGAAGCGTTGGATGAGGCCTTATCGACCGGGGCAAGCGCGACGCGTCTTTGGTCAGACCGGCTATCGCGCGAACACCAGTCACATCAAACGATGCAAATCGACATCGTAACCGCATTGGATGAGGGAGCAATTCAAGCGTTTTTCCAACCGCAGATCAATATCCGCACCGGAATGGTCACCGGAATGGAAATCTTTGCCCGATGGGATCACCCAAAGCACGGCGTGTTGACAGCTGCGGAGTTTCTGCAAGCCGCGCGGGACAGCAAGCAAATGCCGCGCCTCGGGCGTTCCATGTTACTGCAAGCGGTCACGACGCTTCATGAATGGGACGAAGCGGGGTTTGATGTGCGGACCATCAGCCTCAATCTTTCTGAAGAGGAATTACGCGATCCAGATTTGCCCGCACTTCTTGGTGACGATTTGGGCCGATGCCGGCTCCCTGCCCACAGGATAGTGTTCGATATTCCCGAACATGTTGTAGCAACGGCCACGGACGATGTAATCCGACGCAATCTGGTTGCGATCGCCGAGCTTGGGTGTGGCCTTGACCTTGAGGGGTTCGGTATAGGGGGATGTAGCGTCATTGCGGTGCAACAAACGCCTGTCACACGCCTTAAGCTGGACAAAAGCTTGATACGCGGGGTGGGATTGTCCGAGGATAAGAAACGCGCTCTACATGCTGTCCTCGCCATCAGCGAACGACTTGACCTGCCGACAATCGCGGCTGGGGTTGAAACACTTGAAGAACATGGCACCCTGCGCGAACTGGGCTGCAGCACCGCACAAGGCTTCTTATTCGCCCCTCCGGCCAACGCGTCTGATACGACGCTTTGGCTGAAAGAACGGGAAGCTTCGGAAAACCGACCATCAACCGCACAAATTCGCCGGGTTAAATAGCGCGACCGCGCCCGTGTCCGTGCAACATCACAAGCTGCTGATCAAATGCCGCACCAGACCGGTCTTTCCTGTGAATCCGCTTGACGTTCAGGCACAGTGCCTGTTGAACGCAGCGATAATCCAAAAACCACAGGCGGCGGCCCCCTATGGACGATCAGAACAAGAACCTTTTAGTCGCAACTGCGCTGAGCTTTGCGGTCATTCTGGTATGGTTTGTTTTGTTTCCGCCACCCGAACCGACAGTTGGCCCGGAAGCCGCTGTACCGACGGCATCGGAAAGCGCATCGCCAACGATTGCCGCCACTCCGGACGCAGCGCCGGGCAGCACTGCGGCCATCACGCAGACTGGCCCCACTGTGGTTGAAGACGCGCCGCGCGTACAAATCGAAACCGATCGCGTTGTCGGATCGATCTCGCTTGTCGGCGGGCGCATAGACGATCTGTCGCTCAAAAACTACCGCGTAAGCCTTGGCCAAGACGCGGACGTTGTTCATTTGCTGAACCCCGTTGGCTCCGAAAGCCCCTATTATGCACTGTTCGGCTGGGCACCCGGCGGCGCGTTGACGCTCGACGATGTGCCCACGGTCACGACCAACTGGATGGTCGAAACTGGCGAAACACTGACAGCGGACAGCCCCGTCACACTTCGTTGGGACAGCCCCAACGGGACCGTATTCCGACGCATCATCGAAATCGACGATGACTTCATGTTCACGGTGACTCAATCGGTTCAAAACGCCAGTTCCGATGCCGTGACAATGGCGCCTTACGGTCTGATCGCACGCCATGGGGAACCGGCTGACCTCAAGAATTTCTTCATTCTCCATGAAGGTGTTGTCTCGATGGCGGACGGCACTTTGGCCGAGATCGACTATTCCGATATGAGCGATTTCGCCGTTGATCCCGCAGAGGGCGCACGCGCAGAGGTTACTCAGGTCGCCGAAAACGGATGGATTGGGTTTACCGACCACTACTGGATGACCACGATCATCCCAGAAAACGGCACCGCATTCCGGCAGGTCGCGAAGTACAGCGATGCCAGCAACATCTACCAGACCGAGGCCGTGCAGCCGACCCTTACCATCGCCCCTGGCGAAACGCGCGAAGTGTCGACACAGCTGTTTGCAGGTGCCAAGGAATGGGAAACGATCCGAGAGTATCAGGAATCCGGCGTGGACCGTTTCATTGACGCGATCGACTGGGGTTGGTTCTTCTTCCTGACAAAGCCGATCTTCTGGCTGCTACACCACCTGAACGCATTGATCGGCAATATGGGTTGGGCGATCATTGGTCTGACGCTGATCATCAAAGCCATGCTGTTTCCGCTTGCTTATAAATCCTACGTGTCGATGGCGAAGATGAAAGAGCTTCAGCCCGAGATGGAGAAGATCAAGGAACGTGCAGGCGACGACCGTCAGAAGCTTCAGCAAGAGATGATGGAGCTTTACAAGAAGGAAAAGGTGAACCCCGCTTCGGGCTGCCTGCCGATCCTTCTTCAGATCCCAATCTTCTTCTCGCTCTACAAGGTGATCTTTGTCACGCTTGAACTGCGCCACGCCCCCTGGCTGGGTCCGTTTCAGGATTTGTCTGCACCCGACCCGACCTCGATTATGAACCTTTTCGGCTTGCTGCCTTGGGGGGCACCGACACCCGGATCGCTGCTGGCATTGGTGCTTATCGGCATTCTGCCACTTCTGTTGGGTATCTCGATGTGGTTGCAGCAAAAGCTCAACCCGGCGCCCACAGACGCGACTCAGGCAATGATCTTTGCCTGGATGCCATGGGTGTTCATGTTCATGCTGGGCGGCTTCGCCAGCGGACTTGTAGTCTACTGGATCGCCAACAACACGATCACATTTACCCAGCAATACCTGATCATGCGCTCTCAGGGATATAAGCCGGACGTGTTCGGAAACATCAAATCCAGCGTTAAGCGCAGCCCTAAATCGGGCGAAAAATGACCGCGACTGTCACCGAGATCTGGAGGCATCCGATCAAAAGCCATGGTCGGGAACATCTGGACTCGGTGACCGTTGACGCGGGTGGAACGATCCCTTTTGACCGGCTGTGGGCTGTGGCGCACGAACGGTCGAAAGCTGATGGTACAGAATGGGTCAGTTGTGGCCATTTCTGTCGGGTCGCCAAACTGCCCAGCCTCATGGCTATCAGCGCGCGTTTCGATGAAACAACCAGAGAAATCACGCTACGCCATCCAGATGCGCCTGACCTGACCTTTCAGCCCGATGTGGACAGCAGCGCGTTCTTGAACTGGGTGCAGGCGCTTGTCCCCGCTGACACGCTACAGCCTACGCGACTGATCAAAGCACAAGCTGAGGCGTTTACTGATAGCGATTTCCCAAGCATCACGCTTTGCAACCATGCTTCGCATCGCGCGGTTGAGCAACGTGTCGGACGGCCTTTGTCGACGCTGCGCTGGCGTGGAAACATCTGGATCGATGGCCTTGCCCCTTGGGAGGAATTCGATTGGGATGATCGCGAAGTGCGGGTGGGCGAAATCGTGTTGCGCGTGCGGGAACGCACCACTCGGTGTATGTCCACCCATAGCAATCCTGACACTGGCAAACGCGATGCGGATGTGCTTGGCGCGTTGGACAGTTGGGGCCATCAAGATTTTTCGGTTCGGGCCGAAGTGATCCGCGGTGGTGTGATACGTTGTGGCGACGAGGTGGTACGTGTCTGAAATGAAGCTTCCTTTCCCTCTGGCAGAAGAGCCGGAAGAGATCAGCCGTGAAACCGGGCGCAAGCTTTTCGCGGGCGAGGTCGATTTCCTCAAAGGTGTCGTGGCAATGTCTGGCCTGCCTGCGGATGACCGCATCGAGGTTTGCTTTGCCGGGCGTTCGAATGTTGGGAAATCGTCACTGATCAACGCGATCACCGGGCGCAAGGCCTTGGCCCGCGCGTCGAACACACCAGGGCGCACGCAAGAAATCAACTATTTCACGCTGGGTGATGAACGGTACCTTGTCGACCTTCCGGGGTATGGCTACGCCAATGCCCCGGTAAATGTCGTTGAGAAATGGCAAGCTCTGCTTAAGCAATATTTGTCCGGGCGGGCCAGTCTGCGCCGTGCGTTTGTATTGGTAGACAGCCGTCATGGGATCAAGCCGGTCGACGAAGAGATCATGACGCTTCTCGACAAGAGCGCCGTCGCCTTTCAGGTCGTTCTGACTAAGGCAGACAAGATCAAACCGACGCAATACGACGGGTTGCTCGCAAAGGTGCGCGAAAAGCTTGCCAAGCACCCTGCGGCCTATCCTGAGTTGGTCCTGACAAGCAGCGACAAGGGCGATGGCATTGCCACCCTGCGCAGCATCATCGCCGGGATCGGCTAAGCGCAAAACGGCTTGCCTCTGGGGAAGCCATGACGCACACAAGGTGAGCGCCGGGCGGACGTCCGGTTTGGATCGAGAACAGACATGAAATCCCGAGATATGAACCACGACTGGATCGCAACCGCCCGCACTCTCTCTGAAGCCCTGCCCTTCATGCAACGCTATGCGGGGTCCGTCGTAGTGGTTAAGTTCGGTGGCAACGCCATGGGCGATGATGACGCGATGGCTGAATTCGCGCGCGACATCGTTCTGATGCGACAGGTCGGGATCAACCCGGTGGTGGTGCATGGCGGCGGTCCGATGATCAACGACATGCTGACCAAGCTGGGCATCAAGTCAGAATTCGTGCGCGGCAAGCGTGTGACTGACAAGGCCACTGTCGAAGTGGTTGAAATGGTCCTAACCGGGCTTGTGAACAAGCGGATCGTGCAGGCGATCATGGATGAAGGCGGGCGCGCGGTTGGTCTCTCGGGCAAAGATGACGACCTTATGGTTTGCGAGGCCGATGATCCAGAATTAGGCTTTGTCGGCCGCCCGGTCGAGATGAACCCACAGGTTTTACGAGATCTGTTCAAGGCCGGAATCATTCCGGTGGTTGCGCCTGTCGCAACCGGTATGCAACCCAACGAGACGTTCAACGTAAACGGCGACACCGCAGCAGGTGCGATTGCCGGGGCCTTGAAGGCAGACCGGCTGCTGCTCTTGACCGATGTCAGTGGTGTGAAAGACGCCAGCGGCAGCGTCGTGACCGCAATGACACCGGAAGAGGTCAACGCCATGATCGACGACGGCACCATCGCAGGCGGAATGATTCCAAAGACCGAGACAGCGCTGAAGGCCATCGAAGACGGTGTCCGGGCAGTGGTCATCCTTGACGGGCGTGTTCCCAATGCGTGCTTGCTGGAATTGTTTACCGAACATGGTGCCGGTTCATTGATCCGTCCGGCGCGGTGACACTCGACGAGCTTGACGCGTTAGCCCGCAAGCTTGGTCTGGCGGTGCGTGGCGCGTTTCACCCGACGGCCGAGGATCTGGCCCCTTCCAACACGCAAACGTTGGTTTTGCTTGGCCCGGATGAGCCGCATTTCTGGACTGTATTCACCGCTTCACCCGAGTATCTGGATGGTCTGCCACATGCGTTGGACCGGTGGTCTAAGCGGGTGACTGCGGCGCTTGCAGAGCCATTAAACGGAATCGGCGTGTTTCCCTACGATGGCCCTCCATATGCGCCCTTTATCTCGTGGGCGCACCGCAGCGAGGCGAATTGGTCTTCGCCTGTAGGATTGCTGGTTAACCGTACCGCGGGTCTTTTTATCAGCTTCCGTGCCGCGCTTGCGCTGAGCGAACGGCTGGACCTGCCATCGCGTAAAGATAGCCCATGCCTGACCTGTGACACACCTCCTTGCGAGACTGCGTGTCCCGTGGGCGCGCTAGCACCCGAGCAGGAGTACGATGTGCCCGCATGTATGGCGCACATCCAGTCGTCTGAAGGGGCGGAGTGCCGGGATGGCTGCCTTGTCCGGCGTGCGTGCCCGATCTCTAAAAAGTTCGGACGTCTTGCGGAACAATCTGCTTTCCACATGCGCGCATTTTTGGGAGAGTGACGCGCACGCTAGGAAAGGCATGGCACACGTGAAACGACTGATCCTCATGCGTCATGCCAAATCGGATTGGTCGGCTTCGGGCGACGATCATAGCAGACCTCTTAACGCGCGCGGTATGGATAGCGCTCCGGCGATGGGCCGCTGGCTTAGTGCACGCGGCTGGCTGCCTGACGACGTGCTTTGCTCTTCGGCAACACGGACGCGCCAGACGCTAGAACTTCTGTCTTTACCGCAGGTGCCCACACGGTTCGAACGCGCACTCTACCTTGCCGAAGCAGAAACGATGGTCGAAATTTTGCGCAGCGCTACGGGCGATACTGTTTTGATGTTGGGGCACAATCACGGCATCTCAGAATGTGCCCATCATCTTGTCAAGGATTGGCCCGACCATCCGCGTTTTCCCGACTACCCCACCTGCGCAACCAGCCTGATCAGGTTTGACATCGACGCGTGGGATGACCTGCTTGAAGGCACGGGCTATTGCGAAGGCTTTGCTGTCCCGCGCGAGGTCATTGCCGCCGGGAAGATCAACTGACACCTACTGATCGTACCCAACAAAAAACGCCCCGGACGATCCAGGGCGTTTTTCTTTGATTTCGATTAGAACTTAGTGTCCGAGGATCTGGCTTAGGAAAAGCTTTGTCCGTTCGTTCTGCGGATTATTGAAGAACTCTTCGGGCTCGTTCTGTTCCACGATCTGACCTGCATCCATAAAGATCACACGGTTCGCCACCTGACGGGCAAAGCCCATCTCGTGGGTCACGCAAAGCATGGTCATGCCCTCTTCCGCCAGTTCCACCATCGTATCCAAAACTTCTTTGATCATCTCGGGATCAAGCGCCGAGGTGGGTTCATCGAAGAGCATGATGCGCGGCCGCATACAGAGCGAACGGGCAATCGCCACACGCTGCTGCTGACCACCCGAAAGCTGGCCGGGGTATTTATTGGCTTGCTCGGGGATCTTGACCTTCTCGAGGAAGTGCATCGCTGTCTCTTCGGCCTCACGCTTGGGGATCTTACGCACCCAAATCGGGGCCAGCGTGCAGTTTTCCAGAATGGTCAGATGCGGGAACAGGTTGAAGTGCTGGAACACCATTCCAACCTCGGACCGGATCGTGTCGACGTTCTTGATGTCCGAGGACAGTAAGGTGCCATCGACAGTAATCGAGCCCTTCTGGTGCTCTTCCAGTGCGTTGATGCAGCGGATGAGCGTCGACTTGCCCGATCCAGACGGTCCGGCGATGACGATACGTTCGCCTCGGTAGACCGTCAGATCAATGTCACGCAGGACGTGAAATGAACCATACCACTTGTTCATGTTCTGGATTTGGATTGCCACCTCGTCAGAGACAGCCATCGGTGCATTTGCAGTTTCAGCCATTGCTTGGCCTCCTGTATCTTACCCTACCGCTTTCGCGTCTGAGGGCATTATCGGTGATCGGTGGCGAGTTGGCGCTCGAGCCACTGTGAATACTTCGAGATGCTGAAGCAGACGATGAAGAACACGAAGACCGCAAAGCCCCAGAGTTCCCAATAAACGCCGTTCCATTCAGTCGAGGCGAGGATTGGTCCGCGGATCATACCCACGAGATCGAACATCGAAATGACCGACACGAGCGTCGTATCCTTGAACAGCCCCACCGCCACATTCACGATCCCGGGGATCGAGATCTTTAATGCCTGCGGAAGAATGATGAACCGCATCGACTGTGCATAATCCAACCCAAGAGAGTCGCCCGCTTCGTATTGGCCACGCGGAAGCGCTGCCAGACCACCCCGGATCACCTCGGCGATATAGGCCGATGAGAACATGGTGATCATGATGATCACACGCAGGACAAGATCGATGTTGGACCCCGGCGGGAAGAAATACGCGAGAACCACGTTCGCCACGAAGAGCAAAGTGATCAGCGGAACGCCCCGAATAAACTCAATGAAGACCACACAAATCCACTTGATGATTGGCATGGACGACTGACGCCCCAGAGCCAGCAAGATGCCCAACGGAAGCGACAGCGACACACAAACTGTCCCGAGGATCATGTTGAGCATGAAGCCCCCAAGATCACGCGAAGGGATCGCTTGCAGTGCCAATAAGTCAGGCATGGATGCCGGGAAGATGCCACCCGCCCAAATCACGACCACAGTCGCGACAAGACCTGCGAGCATGCCCATCGAAAAGCTTTGACGTTCAAACTGTTTAAACGCGAAATAGCCAGCGATCAGCCCTACCATTACCAACAGCGGTGTCAGCAATGTGCCACCCCAGATGAGCCAGAAGGCAAGAAACGGATAGATTGCCGTAAAGACCAGCAACTTGCGCGGTGCCTTTGGATAAAGGACAGGCGCAATCGCAACGAGCAACAGGACAAACGCAAGTGTCGGGCGCCAGTAGGCTTCGGTCGGATATTTGAACCCGAACAAAAGCTGGTTCCAGCGCTCGGTCAAAACCGAGAAACACGCGCCTGTCATGCCATCTAACATCTCGCGGCACTCGGCAAGTGAACTGGTGTTCCAGATTCCGTTTGCGAACCACGGGTACGCACCGCTGACAATTTTGTAGATGAAGTAGATCGACAGCAGGGTCAGGATCGAATTGAACCAGCCCTTGAACAGGTTTTCGCGCATCCACTTGATAACCCCAGCTTCAGAAGCGGGTGGCGGTTGCTCGGGCAACATTGTGTCGCGGACGAAGGCAACGGTCTGTGCATGTGTATCTGACATCTCAGCGCTCCTTCAGCTTCACGGCGTTGTTGTAGACGTTCATGATCGCCGAGATCGCAAGCGAAATGGCGAGATAGAACAACATAAGCAGGAAGATCGCCTCAATCGCGCGCCCCGTCTGGTTGAGCGTGATGCCCCCCAAAGTGCCGGTCAGGTCCATGTAGCCCACCGCAATCGCCAGCGACGAGTTCTTGGTCAGGTTTAGGTACTGAGAGATCAGCGGCGGAATGATCACGCGCAGCGCTTGCGGAAGCACCACGAGGTTCATGATCCGGCCCGGACGCAGCCCAAGAGATGCGGCAGCTTCGGTTTGGCCCTTGCTAACGGCCAGGATACCCGCGCGGACGTTTTCCGCGATGAAAGCGGCCGTATAGATCGACAGGGCAAACCAAAGCGCAATCAGCGAGTTGCGCATAAAGATGCCGCCTTGGAAGTTGAAGCCTTTCAGCGACGGCAAGTCCAAAGTGATTGGCCGTCCCATGAGATAAAAAGCAAGGATGGACGGAATTAAGAGAATCGCGACGGACGGCCACAGTGTCGGGATCAGCTGACCACGGTCAAAAAGGGCTTTCTTCGCGTAATTGCGGAACGCAAAAATCCCGGCAATGGACGCGAAGAAGACCGCAATCACAACACCCGATCCCGGACCAAAGACCGGCGCCGGAGAATAGAACCCTCGACCTGTGAACGCAAAAGAGCCCAGAACCATCGAAGCCGTTGCATCTTCTCCCCGGAAATCACGAGGCTGTGGTAGGATGGCGATAAAGACCGCCATGATGATGAGGATCCAGATCAGTACCGGGACGTTGCGGAAGATCTCGACATAGATCGACATGAGTTGGCGCACGAGCCAGTTGTTACTGAGCCTGAGAACCCCAACCACTACGCCGATCACGGTTGCCATGATGCAGCCGAGGAACGCCACCAAAAGAGTGTTCAACACGCCAACGACGGACGCGCGCCAATGCGACGACTGGCTGGTATACTCGATAAGTGTTTGGTTGATGTCGTACCCGGCGGGTTCCCCAAGGAATTGGTACGAGATGTTCAAGCCGGCGGCCTGAAGGTTGGAAAGCAGATTATAGCCCAGATAAGCAAACGCTATAATGAGCAGGATTAGTGCGATGAATTGAAACGTATAGGACCGATAACGCGTGTCGTTGATCAGCATCGACAGCTGAAACGACCCCGACGGTGGGTCTGAAATCGTGGACATTGTTTTATCCCTGACTATCCGGATTCTCTTGGCGGCGCTTTTCGCGCTCTGGTGCCTGATCCGAAGGCTTTATTGTTTGATTTAAAAAGGGCGCGGAGTGATCCGCGCCCTTTTCCGTAGTCTGTGTCTTAGCGGAAGGGCGGGCTGTAGAGGAGGCCGCCTTCGGTCCACTGTGCGTTCAAGCCACGTGCCAGACCGATCGGTGTGTTCTCACCGATGTTCTTTTCAAACAGTTCACCGTAGTTGCCGCCCGACATGATCGCGCGCTTGGCCCATTCGGCGTCCAGACCGAGCATTTCGCCCAGCGTGCCTTCTGTGCCCAACAGACGGTTGATTTCAGGGTTGTTGCCCGCCGAAGCAGCCATCTCGGCGACGTTGGCCGAAGTAACACCCAGTTCTTCTGCTGCGATAAGAGCATTCAGAGTCCAGCGAGCGATGTCACCCCACTGGTTGTCACCGTGACGAACAAGCGGACCAAGCGGCTCTTTCGAGATGATTTCCGGCAGAACGACGTGGTCGCCCGGGTTTTCGAACGCTGCGCGTGTCGCGGCAAGGCCCGACGCGTCAGTGGTGTAAACATCGCAAGCGCCTTCGAGGTACAGCGGCTGTGCTTCGGCGTTGGTTTCGATCGGAACCGGCTCGTAGCTGATGTTGTTGGCACGGAAGAAGTCCGCGAGGTTCAACTCGGTTGTGGTGCCTGTCTGAATGCAGACAGTTGCGCCATCAAGTTCTTTGGCAGAGGAAACGCCCAGATCCTTGGGAACCATGAAGCCCTGACCGTCGTAGTAGTTGATCCCGACAAATTCAAAGCCGAGGTCGACGTCACGCGAGAATGTCCATGTGGTGTTCCGCGCGAGCAGGTCGATCTCACCCGATGCGAGAGCCGTGAAACGGGTCTTACCTGTTGTCGGAACGAACTCAACCGCAGTCGGATCGCCAAGAACGGCAGCAGCAACGGCACGGCATACGCCCACGTCAAAGCCTTCCCATTCACCGTTTGCATTCGGTGCTGCAAAGCCCACGAGACCAGTTGTCACGCCACAATTCAGCTTGCCGCGCGCTTTGACATCGTCAAGCGTGGCAGCAGATGCGACACCAGCCGAAAGGCCGGCAACGGTCATCGCGCCAAGAATTGCAATTTTTTTCATGTTTACCTCTTCCTGTTTTTCCCATGCGTATTGCAGGGGTTTACCGGGCGCATGCACGCCCATGCGACGAAAGTAGGGGGTACCCTACTCGCGATGGCACCGATTTTGTGGGGATTCACTGGGTAAGGTCAAGACGATCAGCCTAATTTTTGATCATGTTCGTCTAGTTTACCAAGCGTCAAACAGGTATTTGCTCGTTCAACAATCGAAGGAATTCGTTAGCGTGCAAAAAGGCGGCCTTCTTGTAATCGGCCACATCGTTCGCCTCGTCGTCTTCGCCCCATTGTTCTTGTTGCCAAATCTCGTCAACTCGGGAACTGGCCCAAAATTCTTCAATCGTCCGCACACCGGATTGGGCGGCGAAGCCGATGATCAATGAACCGCTGATCGCAACAAGATCATGAAATGCTGCAAGTTCGAAATTCGACAGTTCGTGAACGCGTCGACGCAGTTCGGACACCGCCGCAGGGTCTTGTGGCGCGTGCATCACGCCGACTCGGGTCTCTAACTTGGCGTTCAACGCCTGCTCGGCCCAATCAAGAAGCGGATTCCAAGCCGCGCTTTGGCGCTCCACCAGTTCGTCCGGACCATCGGCGCGGTAACACAAAAGATCGCTGTCGCCATAGTCGGCCAGCATGTCCGCAACATCGGCATGTTGGATTGCGACCTTGTCGACGGCTGCGTTGGCCGTTCTGGTAAAGGGCATTGTGCGCGGATCGATGCGATCCTCTTGTGCTGCGAATTCCTCAGCAATTTTCGCGGCAATGGCGTGGCTGGGCACTGTCAGGAGCGCCTTGGCCGGCGTGCGTACGGGACGGCCATCCAAAACGATGCCAAACCCCTGTTCCGTTGCCTGTGCCTCGGCGGTTTTCCAAAAGCGCTTTGGAGCCCATTCACTCATTTGCGGTCCTCGATCCAAGTTGCCAAAGCGGTCATCAGTGCATCCGTCGTGTCCACGATGACATCGGCATCTGCGAGGCATTCAGCAGGATGATTGCCCCATGTGACACCAATCCCGTACGTACCTGCCGCCTTGGCCATCATCATGTCATAGCTTGTGTCGCCAATCATAACCGCGTTTTGCGGTAAAACGCAGGTGTCGTGCAATGCGGCGTAGAGCATTGAAGGATGTGGTTTCGACGGATGCGTGTCCGCCACCTGCGTGGATTGAAAATACCCCTCAAGCCCGTGTTGCGCGATGATACGGTCCAGTCCGCGTCGGGACATGCCTGTCGCTGTGGCCATTAAGGTGAATTCATCCGATCGCAACTGATCAAGAATGGCGCGCATGCCGTCAAAGAAGGTAACCCGCGCGTCTTGTCCTGCCGCCAAATGCCGGGCGAGCGATGCGGATTTGTAACCCTCCGCCAGCGCGTGATGGATATCGGCGGGTTGATCCGGCACAAGTTGTGCCATGAGCTCGGGCAAAGACAGGCCGACGCCATGAAGTACGGCCTCGCGCGGCGGCGCGCTTAGACCCGCCTTGGAAAACGACTCTTCCATGGCTTCAATGATATGGGCTCTACTGTCGACCAGCGTTCCATCGACATCGAACACCACAAGCCGCAGGGCGTCGGGCATTATTCGAAATCCTCGAACGGGTCCGCTGGCACATCGCGCGGATCCCATTGCAGGAATTCCCACGTGCGCTCCATATGCTCCGGCAGAGGTGCCGATATGTTCAACCGTGCGCCTGTGACCGGGTGCTTGAGCGAGATCGATCGGGCATGCAGGTGCAGTTTGCGGCTGATCCCACCGCCCAACATCGCCCCCCAGCCATCGCCAAGGTTTTCCTGACCCGAGCCGCCGTATTTTCCGTCCCCGATGATCGGATGTCCAAGCTCGGCCATATGCGCGCGCAATTGGTGGGTCCGTCCAGTGATCGGCACCATCGCCACCCATGCGGCACGTTTCGCCAAGGCGCTGAGCACCGCGTAATCAGTCGTTGCGTGTTTCGCGCCTTCGGTGGTGGCAACATCGCGGGGATGCACCGCCCGCATCTTTTCGTTCTCGCCACTTGCGCCGTGCCCCGGTGCTTTGACCAGACCGAACTTGATCGTGCCCATTTGCGGGAACGGAACACCAGCCACCGCCGCCCAATAGATCTTGCGTGTTTCACGGGCACGGAATGCTTCGGTCAATGCGCCTGCGACAGCACGGGTGCGGGCCAGCAACAAAACACCGGACGTGTCCTTGTCCAAACGGTGAACAAGGCGAGGCTTTTCGTCATAGCCGAATGTCAGCGCTTCGGAGAGGCCATCAACATGGCGGGTCTGTTTGCTGCCACCCTGCGTCGGGAGACCAGGCAGCTTGTTCAGTGCAATGATGTGATCGTCACGGTAAAGAACCAGCGACTTCATCATCTCGGCATCTTTGTCCGACACAGCGGGTTTGGGACGCGATTGCACCTCTCCGGGGTCGGGAAGCGGCGGAATGCGCACCTCCTGACCCGTGGCCAGCCGCGTACTGGCTTTGACGCGGCCACCGTCGACCCGCAATTCCCCCTTGCGACACATCTTTTCAATGCGCCCCTGACCCAGATGCGGGAACAGGCGCTTTAGCCAGCGATCAAGACGCTGGTCCGCGTCCCCCGGCCCAACGGTGATGATTTGAACTTGGCTCATGCTAAGATACTCCGCGCCAAAATGAGGCCCAGCGCCAACCCTCCGACCGACAACCCGACCGACAGGACAACATAGAGCGTGGCTGATCCAACTTGCCCGCGTTCGATCAGCGTCATGGTTTCGAGCGAGAACGCCGAAAATGTCGTAAACCCACCCAGCACGCCGGTCATGACAAAGGGCGACAAGTGGGTCAGCCCACGTTGAGCCGCCGCCACGACGAATGCGCCCATCAGGAACGACCCAATGATATTCACGGTCAGGATCGCCAACGGAAAGTCGCCTTGACCGAAAACACGCAAGACCCCCACGCCGGTGATGTACCGCAGCGCTGCGCCAATTGCTCCACCAAGGGCAACAAGAGAGAGGGTTGTCAACATGCAGGCTCTCTCGCGCGGAGCCTTTAAGATGTCAAGCAAAGCCCCATTGCGCTTTGGCCGCCGCACTCTACTCTTTCCGGTATCATCATCGGAGGAGCCGGTATGGAACGCCGTCAGTTTCTGGGCAGTCTCGCAGCAGCGAGCCTTATTCCACGCCACGCATTTGCACAGAACACCCTACAAAGACTGTTGGCCTCGGTGCACCGGCAGCAGATCCTGCCTGCCTCCTATCCCGATACGGAAATGTGGAGCTTTGGGTCGACCTTTCCAGGCCCCCTTCTTCGGGCGCGCCAAGGCGATCGATTGGCGATCGCTGTCGAGAACGCCCTGCCTCAACCGACAGCGGTACATTGGCATGGCCTGCGCCTAGACAATGCGATGGACGGCGTGCCTGGCGTGACACAACAACCAATCCCGGTCGGCGGAACCTTTGACTATGAATTCGCCCTGCCGGACGCCGGTACATATTGGTATCACAGCCACGCAAAAAGCATGGAGCAGATTGAGCGCGGACTTTATGGGCCCCTGATCATCGACGAAAGCGATGCACCTGATGTGGATCAGGACATCACGATTGTCGTTGATGATATTCGTCTGGAACAGGACGGCACGATTGCCGGTTTCGATAATTTCCACGATCTGAGCCATGCAGGACGGATCGGGAATCTCTGGCTTGCAAACGGTCAGATCGACCCCGCCTATCCTCTAAAACGAGGAGAACGGGTGCGGATCAGGTTGATCAGCGCGGCAAATGCACGGGTGTTTACCCTTGGTGTGCAAGGGCTGGATGGCTGGGTTGTTGCACTGGACGGCATGCCTTTGGCTGATCCGCAGGCATTGCCGGATGAACTTGTTCTGGCACCGGCACAGCGCATGGACCTGATTGTCGACGTCACCACCGATCAGAACGAAGCGTTTCTGATCACGTTTGAACGTGACGGCGGCTATGCAATCGCGCATTTCCCGGTGTCCGGTCCGGCTGCAGCGGCGCGGTCCGGGCGTGTTATCCTGCCACCCAACCCCGACTATCCGATCGATCTGGTTCAGGCGCGGACAGCAACGCTGTTGATCGAAGGTGGTGCGATGGGCGGTATGCGGGCGGCGCGTGTGGACGGCGAACAACTTGACGCCCGTAGCTTGGCCGGTCGCGGTCTTTTCTGGGCGCTCAATGGCATTGCGGGACGGCCTGAAACGCCCCTTCTTGATTTGTCGTTAGGGGAAAGCGCACGGATCGGCATGGCCAACAACACCGCGTTTCCTCATGCGATGCACTTGCACGGAATGCACTTCTCAGATGTCTTGCCGGACGGATCGCTTGGCCCCTTGCGAGATACGCTGTTGCTGAATCCTCAGGAAACACGCGAGATCGCGTTTCAGGCACACAATCCCGGCAATTGGCTGTTCCACTGTCACATGCTCGCGCATCACCAAGCCGGAATGGGAACGTGGATTCGCGTATCGGCCTGACCGATCAAACGTTCCGTTTCGCCCGCAGCTTGGCGAAATACTCGACGCGCTTTTTCAAATCACGTTCAAATCCGCGTTCGACGGGTGCATAGAACTCGGTCCGCCCTAAGGATTCAGGAAAATAGTCCTGCCCAGAGAACCCGTCCTCAGCGTCGTGATCGTAGGCATAGCCTGTGCCGTAGCCCTGCTCTTTCATCAGCTTGGTTGGCGCATTCAGGATATGTTTGGGCGGCACCAATGATCCGGTTTTCTTTGCTGCCGCACGCGCGCCTTTGTATGCGGCGTAGACCGCGTTCGATTTCGGGGCGAGCGCGATATAGATCAGCGCCTGCGCGATCGCCAATTCACCTTCTGGACTGCCCAACCGTTCAAAGGTTTCCCAGCTTTGCAGGCAGATCGCTTGAGCCTGCGGGTCGGCAAGCCCGATGTCTTCAACCGCCATGCGGGTGATCCGACGGGCAAGGTAACGTGGGTCTTCTCCGGCATCGAGCATTCGCGCATACCAATAGAGCGCTGCGTCCGGATCTGATCCTCGCACTGATTTGTGCAAAGCCGAGATCAGGTTGTAATGCGCGTCGCCGGATTTGTCGTATTGCGCCGCCCGCTTCATCAGGCGTTGCCCGAGGGCCGCGCTATCAAGCGGCTTGTCGACGTGCCAGGCCATCACCTGCTCGATCAGGTTGAGCAGCGCGCGCCCGTCACCATCGGCCATATCCAGCAGGTTTTCCCGTGCTGGACCATCCAAAGGCAACGTCCGATCCAATTCGACTTCGGCGCGTTGGGCAAGGTTTTCCAAATCACCCGGACCAAGCCGTTCCAAAACCAGAACCTGCGCGCGACTGAGCAAAGCGGCGTTCAGTTCGAAAGAGGGGTTTTCGGTCGTCGCGCCGACCAAGAGGATCGTGCCATCTTCCATATGCGGCAGGAACCCATCCTGCTGCGCCTTGTTGAAGCGGTGGATCTCGTCCACGAACAACAACGTGCCCTGCCCCGCCTTTCGCCGCTGCTTGGCCGCGTCAAATACTTTGCGCAACTCTGGCACTCCAGAAAAGATCGCGCTGATCTGGACAAAATGCAGGTCAGTCTCGTCCGCGAGCAACCGCGCGATAGTGGTCTTACCCACACCCGGCGGCCCCCAGAAGACAACCGATCCAAGGCTGCCCGCCTCAAGCATCACACTCAGCGGCGCATCAGGACCAATGACCTGCGACTGGCCAATCACTTCGGATAGTTTTCGCGGACGCAGCCGGTCCGCAAGCGGCCGTGGGGCCTCTTTGATTGCGTCGCCCGTATCAAACAAATCCGCCATCGGTCAGGCCCGGAACCGCAGAACCAGGCGCTGCCCGCCGCGTTCCGCTTCGATCGATACATTCGGCGCGGCCTGTATAAGGGCTGGTCCCAGATCTGACGGGGACTGGATGACAATGCGATCTACGCGGCGGATCACATCCCCCGTTTCAAGCCCAACCCGACGCCCCAACGGTCCCGGATCCATTACCACAATACCATCCTTATTCATTGGCAGCCCAAGCTCGGCCGTCACCGCCGGATTGATCCGTGCCACTCGCAAACCCGTCAGAACCTCTCTGTTCGACAGAACACGCGCGTCCCGCGGTGGCAAGTCAGGCGGCGCGATCAGGGCGACCGTGGTGCTGAACGCAGCGCCGTTTCGCAGATACACCATCTTGACCTGTTCACCCAAGCCTTGGACTGACATGCGGAACAGCATCTCGGCAGGTGTGTTTACCGGTTGACCAGCAACTTCGACAACGACATCGCCCACTTCAATGCCAGCAGTGATGAGCGGACTGGCACGATGCAGCGCGGTGATGATGACACCTTCCGGACGCAACAAGCCAAGCCCGTCGGACAGATCGGCATCCACTGGTTGGCCGGTCGCTCCGGCCCAAGGCCTTGCAAATGCGGTTTTGCCAGCGCGCGCTTGATCCAAAAACTCTGCGACCAATGCGGCGGGAATGGCGAACCCGATGCCGTTCGATCCGCCCGATCGGGTCAGGATCGACGTATTGATGCCGATCATCCGACCGGCAACATCAACCAGCGCCCCACCAGAATTGCCCGGATTGATCGGAGCGTCGGTCTGGATGAAGTAGCCCCGCCCATTTCCCGTGGCCGTTCCGGACCGGGCAAGACCCGAAACGATACCGGATGACACTGTTTGTCCCACACCAAAAGGATTCCCGATGGCCAAGACCAACTCTCCGACCTCGACCGTGTCGCTGTCGCGCAGCTCGAGAAAGGGCATGTCTTCTGCCTCGATCTTGAGGATGGCAAGGTCGGACTCTTCGTCGCCGATCAAAACGCGGGCTTGGTATTCGCGGCGGTCATTCAACACGACCCGAATGTCATCGGCTTGCCCGACGACATGGTAATTCGACACGACAAACCCATCCGGCGACACAATCACTCCGGACCCAAGCGAATTCTGAACCCGAGGTCGAGGCGCGCTGAAGTCTCTGAAAAGCCCGCCAAAAAACGGATCGCCCTCGAATGGGCTACGCCGGGTCTGAACGACGCGGCGTGCATAGATGTTCACTACAGCGGGTGCTGCCTCTTTTACCAAAGGCGCAAAAGACAGGCTGATTTCGGCGGTAGAGTTCGGCACGCGCGGGGTAGCGTCCGATTGCGCAAGGCCTTGCCCTGCCAGCAGGCCAACCATGACGATGCAAAGTACTTTGATCCCACTCATGTCGTGGATATGTCGCCCGCACTGGGGTTTTGCAAGTCAACTTGTAGGGGAAAAACCAGTGGCAGCCCGTAGGGGACGAGAAGACATTGTACCGTAAGCTCATAATTTCTTTGTATTCTTAACCTTAGTGGATAGATGTATGGGAAAAACGTATGGGATATTCGCCGTGACCAAGCAAGATTCCTACCTTGAGAAGCAGCGCAACACCTACTTCGCAGTTATGAAAATACCCGCCGATGTAAGGCAGTACTTTCAAGGGAAGACCCGGTTCAGCACCACCCTCAAAACAGCCAATCTGAGCGAAGCTAACCGCCGGAAATGGCAGTACATCGAAGCTTGGAAGGCACAAGTAGCATTGGCGCGACGAACAAAAACCGGGACTGTTCCTGACAGCATTGCAGAGCAAGCCGCCCGTTATTCGCTATGGCTAAGGCAACATCAGGATGAAGAGGGAGAAGCAGAGTTCGCGCTGTTCAACATTTTGGATGAAACGGTTTGGCGAGATCACGAAAAACGCGACGAGGCTTGGACGCCGCTACCACGCGAAGACACCACCAGACAGGAAAAGGAAGACGCTCATCTGGCCTATACCATGGCAGTTAAGCAATGGACTGGCAGCTACGTCACAGACTGGCTGGAGGATTACGAAGCTGAGGCAAAGACCAAAGATGAGGCCCGCCGCGCGTTGAAAATATTCTACGAAAGGTTTCCCCATCTTGATGATGTAAAACGGCACGATGTTGAAGACTGGGTCGAGGAGATGCTGCGGTCTCGATCAAGGCCTACCATCAAAAAACGCATTGGCTTCATCCGTGCCTACTGGGATTGGTGCAGCCACCGCAAGCGCGGCCATTTCCCGACTGAAAATCCTTTTGAAAAAGACCCTTTGCCGAAAGCATCTCGCGGCAAGAAAGCAGCAGCCCAAAGAGCACAGAGCAAACGCCCTGCATTCACGCGTGAGGATTACTGGAAATTCCTTAACGCTGCCAAAGACCAAGAGATGCAGGACTTTATAAAGATTGCCGCGCATACAGGTTGCCGTATCAGCGAAATTATGCACTTCAAGCTGGGTGATGTAACCCATGACAGATTCACAGTAGAGGATGCAAAGTCTGAGTCCGGCTGGCGTGAAATCCCCATACACCATGACATAAAATCTATTGTTGAACGTCTAGTTGCCAACTCCACTGACGACTTCCTGTTCTCAGGCCAAAAGCCAAACAAGTACGGACAGCGTACCCCACGCATGGGTAAGAGGTTCGTCAGACTGATCAAAAGTGTAGGTAGCTACAAAACTGGAGTTGGCGCGCACAGTTTCAGAAGAGCACTGGCCACCATGATGCAAGAGAACGGTGTTGAAGAACCGAAAGCAGCCGCCATTATCGGCCACGAAATCGGCACCATGACTTATGGAGTCTACGCGGACAGCCTATCGTTTACAGAAAAGGACGCGATCATTCAGAGTATTTCCTATGCGCAAAAGTAACCACTACAAACGGTCACTCTGACGGCCACACAGGGCCATCTACTTTTTGCACCTCACACCCCTCATGGAATCAAAGCATCGCACTCCGGACTGGCTAATGGGCCTCTGCGACACAATCCAATGATCACCTGAATTCAACGAAGGCATCGGGGTAGCCATACTGATCCAACGTCGCATCGCGCCTGCTTTTCTGTGTCGAAGCCGAAATACCGGAAACAATAACACCAATTAGGCCAGCACCGGCGCCAGCACTAGCCGCGGATTGTTCAATCTCTGCTACAGTTTCATTGAAAGGGCGCATGATCACTAATTTTTCCTCGCCATTGTGGGTGCAGGTTAGTGATCCCGTTGGGGTGCGAGGCCCCATATCCGGAGTGGAGACAACAGCAGGTGTCACGAAACGGGCACCAAAGCCGGGTGCTGCAAACTCACAGGGCACACCAGAAAGTTCCTTACGGCTTCCATCAGATAACAAGTATGTCCGAGCTGTAAAATCGCTTACGCCTTTTTCGTTGAGGTTCCGGGTCGGAACGTACTGAATTGGAGCCTGCGTTATCTCAGCCACCTCACAGCCAGCTAATGCAATTAGGCCGATGCCAGCAACAACAGCAGATTTACTTAACATTTTTCGGTTTCCTATAGTTTGTACGTTGGCAAACTCAACGATATGCCTAGAATGCCCACTTAAGACACTCAATACCCCAGAAAAATCGCAAGAGACTTTAGATGTCAAGCACCTAACGCGGCCAAAAATCCAACCACAGACACATTGCCAAATGTCTACTAGATCAGACGGAAGGTTTCAGGTTTCTCTGACTGATGCTACTCGGATCAATGGCTATGTGTCGGCAGACTATCTCTCCAAATTCTAGTTCTTTCCAATGCTTGCGATTGGCCTGTAAAGTTGCATAGTAGCCCTACTGTCACCCACTCAATCAAGGTTATCAAAAGATGCCAATCGATCGTCGTGCATTCATTATCAGCTCAGCGACGACAGCACTCCTAGCTGGCTGTAGTGGCGACTTTCGCGGAAACGGCTTTGGAGGCGATGGCGCGGCGAGAATTGACGCTGATGTAGATGCCACACTTGCTGTGCTTAGCCGCAACTTTCCCGGCACAAACCAGATAAGAAACAAATCCCGTGGAGTTTTAGTATTTCCTTACGTCACTGAAGCTGGCCTTGGCTTGGGCGGTGCTTTTGGTCGAGGAGCATTGCGGTCAAATGGAATGACACTTGATTATTACTCGATGATAAAGGGATCAGCAGGCTTACAAATTGGTGGCCAACAATACGCGCACGTTCTCTTTTTTATGACCGATGAGGCTTTGCAGTCTTTCCGACAGTCACCCGGTTTTGCGGCTGGAGCGAATGTAACATATGCCACTCCTCAACAAGGCGCTACGGCGATGGCTGAAACTACCACTGCACTAGCTCCAATCATTGCGGTAGTGTTTGGTCAACAAGGTATTCGTGCTGGCGCTACTTTGGAAGGCGTAAAGTACACGCGCATTATCCCTTAACCACGAACATTTAAGAATTCCCAGAAACCAAAGTTTTATCCCTGCAGATATGATAACTGGTGTCTATCGATTGTTATGGTGGGCCTCAGGACAGAGATACTCCAACTCTTCCTAGTAATGACTAATGCAGTAAGCACAGTAGTAGAAAGGAAGTCGTAAGAACCAATCCATAATCAATAATGATTCTTGTAAAGCCTACAATCTTTAAGGTCTTATCCAGTAAGTCTTGTTATAATTCTCTGATCTGTACTTCATAAATCTTAGTAATCTCTCTTCATACTGAGGTGTCTTGTCCTTAATCGATAACACCTCACTATAAGTATCCAAATATCTGTCCCTATCATACTTAGACATTCTTAAAACGTCGTTATAACCAAGAGTCGATTGTTCTGATGATAAGTCAAAACCTGTAAGCTCCCCACTCACTTTAGCCATTACTGTATTGAGTAAATCTACATCAAAGGTCTCGACTATGTAGCTATCATGTACAGGCAGGACAGGCTTTCTTGCATTCATGAATGTTGTCAGTATTCCTTCAGTGATCTGGCTATCAAGGAACATCAACTCAATCCCTTTATCAGAGCAGAGATCACTTGAAAGGTGTGGGTTCTCATCAATAAAAGCTGACAGCAATTGTGATAATTCGTTGTCTTTAAGTTGCTTCTCTCTACTGCCGTTAGGCTGATCCTGCCTAAAAGCCTTGTATGCCGATTTCTCATCTCTGGCGTTGATTGCTGTTAACACCAGTAGCTTTAGGATGTTCCTTTGCTCTTCTGCTGTGAACTTTGGGAGTAGGTGTTGTTTCAGAGCGTATCTGTCACCCGGCTTTGGGCCTATACCCCTCTTGGCAGATAGAAGTGCCACATGAAGACCTTTGTAGTCCACTTCGACCGTAGGCACATTGTTGATCACAATATCTTTCCGTAATCCCTTATCGACCTGTTGCCACCAACCACCATAAAACCTGCCATTCAGGCACCAAGAGCTTCTACTGAAGATACGCCTTACGAATTTGTTATTCTGTCCAACTGGAATGTGCTGGACGCTCCCATCTTTCTTTTTACGGGTAATAAAAGGGTCTACTAGTTGCGGTAGATCAATATAAGTTTCAGCCAAGAATGCGTTATAATCTTCAAGGTGTGCCCGCATACGATGTGTTTCAGCAGTATCTTCGTATTCTTCCTGCTTCTTTACGCTCTTATAGTCTTCGTTGGTCTTATCTGCAGTGCGGATGATACATTCTTGTTTGTGGTGTAGATCAAATTCATACGGCTCAAATGACAGTCGAGAGAACACCTCTACAAGTTTTGGTGTAGCTTTGATCCTACTAGTCCTGTTGCGTCCTGCATTCCCATCTCTATGGAAACTACCACCTGCTGTATCAAGGAATCCGGCATCAGCAAGAACATCAATGACATTACGAATTCGGCTGGAGATGTGTAGCCCATTGTAGCGACTTTTGACACTGTAGCTACCATTCCCGCGACTTACTCCCAAGCAGAGGTCTGGATCAGTACGCCAAGCCACATACAGATCAAGCAGTAGAACCTTCAGGTGTTTTCGTCCTGAAGATTTCCCCATGTTGCGGCTCTTCCCTTCAATGGTAGTCTGCTGGTCTTTCGTTAGGGCATTGAAGACTTCATCTATAGCAGCATTGATTTCTGGGTAGTCAGACCACGTGTGAACATCCAAAGGCCGTGATCGCCATACATCAAAGTCATCCATGTTGTGCGCCTCCAGATGGTTCCACCTCCAGCATGAACAGGACACCACAAGAAGCCAAGAGTGCGGATCGACTAAACGGCGCTATAACCATGCTGATGCGATAGGAAACGCTACACTTCAAACAACATGTAGTTATTTCAGGCCGAAAAAAACTAAATGATGTATTGCAAACTTATGTTTACCTACAAAAAATCATCATGCAGATGCCTTCAGTAACACCATCTGGCCCCGTGTGTTTCCCGTTGGGTTTTGTAGTCAGGTCATTCCCTCATGGCCCTAATTTCCACTTGGGGTGCAGCGCCTGCGTAGATTGTCATCCAACATCCCAAACCATTCGTATCCTGATTATACGAGCGGGGAGATGATCAAATGGGGCACTATTCGCCAAACAGCCAAATCTGCGCAACTTGCCACTATTGGGTTGCGGGCCGTGAACTACGCACAACACATGATCACCGTCGTGAGGTTAGGACATTTCAAGCCGCTGGATTTTGCCCAACAAAACAGTCGAACAGAAATGCAACCGATACCTGCAGCCTCTTTCTACCGTGGCCGCCCATTAATCCGAAGAATTAAGCCAGTCAGGCGCACCGGATTTCCCAAGTCGGAAAAGTGATTGATCACCTATTGGCCAAATATCAAACTCAAGCATCAGAGCCAGCGACAGCCCCACGAAGACGCCTAGGGTTATGTCTCTGAATAATTTCATCAAATCGATGACCACTGCCTTGCTCGCACACTTGCGGCCTCTTTATTTGTGGCAAGATGTCTATTACTAATTTAGTTGTTCAGCCAGCGGGTGGGTTAGCCACTGGCACCCTGCTCTGTTGCAGTTACCTCATTCCCTCCCCGGCCCGTCTCCCTGAGCTGTCATCAGGTGCCTCATACTCTCGTAGCCTTCATTCCCACGCGGGCATCTAGAGCAACTAGTGGATGGTTGGCTCAGCTTCAGAAAAGAAGATACCCACACCTTCCTGATCTACTGCTTCCTCGAAGGCAGCCCATGCCTCAGCATCGTTCTCGAATGGGTCATCCCAGACTGTCGACGTGCCTTGCTCATTCACCACCTCAAGTGTCCACTCCTTTTCACCTTCAAGGCATACAATATTCACCTCAAGGCGCACACCGTCCACGAGAAACACGCCTGAGCGACTGGAGATTATCAACTGCGGGTCATCTTCAGACATTATTATCATCCTCCTATCCATCGAGCCACGGTAGACGAATCTACCACCTGTTTCAGTAGCCTTTCCTGCTTACTTGGTCACATCAGAGTGTAACCTATTGGCTCTGTGACTGTGTTACCAATTTGACGGTAACATTAGGGCATTTTTCCTTGCTTATGTTACCAGAATCACCTTACTTTAGATGCAAATGTTACCATAGGAGGCCAACATGGCTGTTATCGGATACAAGCGCGTTTCGACAGAAGGTCAGAATCTTGATCGTCAGGATTTGGGTGAACTAGACAAGGTATTTGAAGAGAAGCTGTCAGGTAAATCTGCCAAGGATAGGCCAGCACTACAGGCAATGATTGAATACGCCCGTGAGGGTGACTCTGTTGTAGTTTACTCGATTGACCGCCTTGCCCGTGACCTGAGGGACCTTCAGGAGATCATAAGCACTCTTAATGACAATGGTGTAACTATCAGCTTCTTGAGTGAGCGCCTGACCTTCTCTGCCGATGCTGATGATGCTTTCGCCAAGCTACAGCTTCAGATGATGGGTGCCTTTGCTGAATTTGAGCGTAACATCATCAGGAAGCGCCAAGCTGAAGGCATCGCCAAAGCCAAGGCCAAGGGCGTCTACAAGGGCACCAAGAAGCGCATTGACCGTGAGCGTGTCCACCAACTGAAAGCTGAAGGTAACAGCACCTACAAGATTGCTGAAGAGATGGGCATTAGCCGTATGAGTGTGCACCGGATATTAAATACCGAACCGGAACCTAAGCGACCAAGCCGAGCCGCATAGCGTTTGTAGTTATCACCTGACGGGTCTCACCTAAAACGTGAGGCCCCTATAGAATATCAACCTAGATTTGAGTCAACGCTTGTAAGCCCCTCGCAACCCGCAAGAATACTTTTGATTTGGGCTTTCCCTGACAAACCTTCCCGAAACACCAACCCGATTTCAAAAAAAATAAAAATCTCAGGCTGTTAGGACTACGAATAGCTTCGTCCAGTGTCTACTTTCTCAAGCCAAACCATAAAATGGTTATGGTAAGCACGAACAGAAGAAATAAAAGGAAACCTAGCCAAAGGATACCTTCTTTTTTGCTCTCTTCACTTTCTTCTACAATTCCCTCTTCAACGTGATCATTGTGCTTCTTTGGTGAGAACGCCTGCGTTGTTTGTGCCATAGGCATACCAGCAATCGCAATTAGACCAAGCAAGGGAAATAGTGCACCAATGATGCCCCAGCCTATGGGATCGCGGTTTTTAGCTGAGGCGACGACACCAGAGAGAACACCACCTGCCAAGGCCATAATGGCTCCAAAGATAAGAAGTATTTCCATGCTATTTCGCAGTCAACTTAGGCTCTGCCCGTAGACCTGAACGCGGCACACGTACTTCTGACAAGTCAACAGGTCGCTCAAAAACCAGAATATACCCGGTCGCTATCGTCCAAAGACCAAGGGTCAACACCAATAGGATCAGCCTGATCAGCAACAGTGCAAGGTTAGGATTATCAGGGATGTACTCTGCTAGGTTCCAGCCATCAGCATTTTCACGGTTAATCACTGCTTCCAGCTTGCCCCTGTGTGAGCCAAATATCAGACCAAGGATACCCCCCGCAAAGTTAACCCTGACGACCTTGTTCGTTCTTGCTTGCACTTCAGTCACCAACTCTCACAGCGGTTCCCGATGCGACAAGCATCAGCATTGTGGACCCTGTTGCAGCCAATTCCACATAATCCAAGTCCACCCCCACGACTGCGTTAGCACCAACCAAGTGCGCTTCCCGCTTCAGCTCATATAGCACTGTCTCACGGGCATCTCTCATGGTGCTTTGGACTGCCTCAGATCGCCCACCCACTACGTTACGAACACCAGCAAACAAATCCTTGAAGATATTCATCCCATATGCACATTCAGCCGTGATAATCGTAATACGCTCTTGAATATTTATGTTTGGCTGAGACTCTGTGGTTATCAAAATCGACTCTATCTCAGCATCAGTTTCAATACGCTCAAGACGAGCCTGTTTCTCTTCAGGACTGCTATTCTCAACTAACTCTTGGTAATGGCAACTGCCGCATAACCCGCTGTAGCCAGTCTCTAAGAAACCAAACTTCTTGCCACATTTTGTGCAGTTGGCCATCAAATCACCTCAGTAATACATTTTCACTCAAGCAGAAATGCCCCTACTTGCGCCATTTAACGGCTGTTCCACTTACAGCGACCATCATCATGTTTACCGAACTTCCGGTACTGATCGAATGATAATCAATGTCTACCGATATGACAGCATCCGCGCCAAGTTTTGCAGCTTTTAGTCGTAGGTCCTCAAAAGCCACCTCTCTTGCTTCTTCGAGCGTGTTCTGAACTGTCCCAGACCTACCCCCAAATATGTCACGAACATTCGCTAGAACGTCTTTAAAAATATTCATTCCCAACACAACCTCTGTCGCAACAATGTCGATGCGGTCCACGTCACCCACAAAGGTTTCCGTTGTCAGAGGAAGATGTTTGGCCGCCTCTTTAGCTCTCTTGACCGCTACGGCTTCCTCTTTCTTTTGCTCATCAGTCTTGGAAGCTTCAGCAAGCTCTAAAGCCTTACGGCACGAAGGGCACAGTCCCTCTTTGACCTCAAAGATACCAAAACCAGATTTTTTGCAGTTCCTACACGTTGCCATCAAATATGCCTGTTGCCTTTGGATGGTTCTTTTTCTCAGCACCAAGCATAGCTTCACCAGAGCTACCCACAAACACAATCTGAAATGTCACCTGCCCTTTGGCCTTGCAGCTACTACAGCGAAGGTAAGGCACCACATCTTGCAAGCGGGTTTCCCAGCCAAGTCGGTCTATCAGCGGTTTGACTGCTAGCAGAGTGTTGTAGCCACAGACCTTGCAGGTAATCGACAAGTGGTTGCCTGAGATACTGCCAAGCTGTGTCAAAGGCTATCACCCCAAATGAGTCGGCACTCCACGAAGGTCACCCAACAAACGTATGGGAAAAATGCATGGGAAAACCACCACACAAATCTCATCTATGATGCTGATTTTAGGGGATAAACACAAAGTGGCAGCCCGTAGGGGAATCGAACCCCTCTTTCCAGGTTGAAAACCTGGCGTCCTAACCGATAGACGAACGGGCCACTCTTGGTGAGCGGTGTTTAGGCAAAGCCGCGCGGCCATGCAAGCGGAAACTGGAAGGTTTTTCGTGGTTTTTTCAATCTTCGCAAAAAAATTTTTATCAACTGGTAAAGTTATTCATTTTCAGACACTTAAAGAAACCGCTACCCTGCAGATGCCGCGTCTTCCAAGCGCAGTTGAACGGATCGCCTTCCGCCCCATTCGTTGATCTCCAATCGCCCGGCCAAATGGAATCGCGCGCCGCCATGCTGTTCAAGCGCCGAACCAAGCGGTCCGTCGAAAGCACCAAAGGAAATAGCGTCGATCCGTGATCCCAGGCCGTCACCAAAGCTGATCTTGAGGTGCGAACTGCCCACCCGTTTGGCGAATCCGATCTGCATGTCGGGGAACACAAAACGCGGCGCGGCCGCCCCTGCTCCAAAAGGGCCGGCCTCTTCAAGTTGTTCGACAAGTTCGGGCGTTGCAGCACCCGGCATCAGCGGACCATCAAGTCGCAAATCAGATGCGCCCAGTTGGTCAGCCCCCTGTTTTGTCAGAATTTCCGTGAGGCGCGCCATCGCCGGTTCCAACTGAGCGCGCGATAGAGACAGGCCCGCGGCCATCTTGTGGCCGCCGCCCTTTTCGAGATGTCCTTCGGCGGCAAGCTTTTGAATTGCGACACCAAGATCGATTCCACTGACCGACCGTCCAGAGCCTTTGCCTGCGTCCCCATCGAACCCAATCACAATTGATGGGCGATTTGTGCGTTCCTTGAGACGCGATGCGACGATTCCCACGACGCCGGGATGCCAGCCCTCACCTGCAGCCCAGACCAATGGCGCGTCAAAGCCACGTTCTTCGGCCTGCTCCAATGCCTGCGCACGCACGGCCTCTTCGATCTCACGACGCTCAGTGTTGAGCGCATCCAATCGTTCGGCGATTGACTTGGCCTCGTGCGGATCGGTGGTCGCCAGAAGCCGGGCGCCAAGGTCGGCTTTGCCAATCCGCCCCCCGGCATTGACCCTTGGCCCCAATACAAAACCAAGGTGATAAGACTTGGGCGCGGTATCCAGTCGGCCCACATCGCATAAAGCGACCAGACCAGGGCGTGCGCGCTGCGCCATCACCTTGAGACCTTGCCGCACAAGCGCGCGGTTCACACCTTTGAGCGGCGCCACATCGGCCACTGTCGCCAGCGCCACAAGGTCGAGCATCGCCATAAGGTCCGGACCTTGTGCACCTGCTTCGCGCATTTGTCGTCCAGCTTCGACCAACGTCAGAAACACCACACCTGCAGCACACAGATGCGCCAACGCGCCGTCTTCGTCCTGCCGGTTCGGGTTTACCAGGGCGAAAGCGTCGGGAAGAGTCTCGCCCCCTAAATGGTGGTCGAGCACAACAACATCCGCAGCGCGCGCCGCGGCGATCGGACCATGCGACAGCGTTCCACAATCGACACAGACGATCAGATCGTGATCCCGCGCCAACGTCTCCATTGCGGCCTCGTTTGGGCCATATCCTTCATCGATCCGATCAGGCACATACAGCGTTACTTTTCGGTCAAGCTGCCGCAACCAGTCGATGAGCAAAGCGGCAGATGCGCCGCCATCTACATCGTAGTCAGCAAAGACAGCGATCCGCTCGCGGTTTCGCACCGCCTGCAAGATACGCCCAGCCGCCTTTTCCATATCCCGCAGGGAACGCGGATCAGGCAAAAGCGCACGCAGCGTGGGTTCAAGATATGTAGGAACGTCGTCAGCCGGTACACCCAACCGGGACAGCGTCTGACACAGCGCAGGCGGCAAGCCCGTTTGCTGCATCAGCGCTTCGGCATGTCGTGTGATATCGGGCGCCGGGCCGATCCAGCGCCGCCCGGTCAGTGACCTGTCGACGCCAAGGTATCCGGTCACGCCCGCCTCATTAATGCATCGGGTTCCGGTACGTCATCCGCCGCACCGATCCGGTCTTCGACCGCATCAATAGCGTTTCAGTCGTGTAGAAACCAACCTCGCGCTTGATCCCGGCAAGCAACGATCCTGTCGTAACGCCCGTCGCGGCAAAGATCACGTCTTCGGTAACCATCTCGTCGCGGGTGTAAATCTTGTCGAGATCAGTGATCCCGGCCTTGGCCGCGCGCGCCTTTTCATCGTCGTTGCGGAAAACAAGCCGTCCCTGGATTTGTCCCCCCATGCATTTCAGCGCCGCTGCGGCCAAAACACCTTCGGGTGCGCCGCCAGTGCCCATATACATGTCGATGCCTGTCTGGTTTGGCTCTGCGCAGTGCATAACACCCGCCACGTCGCCATCAGTGATCAGACGGATCGCCGCACCTGTCGAGCGGATTTCAGCAATCATGTCTTCGTGGCGCGGACGTTCAAGAACACAGACCGTGATGTCGCGCGGGCTACAACCTTTGACCTTGGCCAGCGCAGCAACCCGTTCACGGGGAGACATGTCCAGCGTCACCAGATCGCTGGCAAAGCCAGGCCCAATTGCCAGCTTTTCCATGTAGACATCCGGTGCATGCAGCATTGATCCACGCGGCCCCATTGCAATGACTGTTAGTGCGTTGGGCATGTCTTTGGCGGTGAGCGTTGTGCCTTCAAGCGGGTCAAGCGCGATATCCACACCAGGACCGTTACCTGTGCCAACTTCTTCACCGATATAGAGCATCGGAGCTTCGTCACGCTCGCCTTCGCCAATCACGACAACACCCGCGATGTCCAAAAGGTTAAGCTGCTCGCGCATTGCGTTGACCGCAGCCTGGTCAGCGGCTTTCTCATCGCCCCGACCGATCAGGTTGACGGTTGCGATGGCAGCTTGCTCTGCCACCCGCGCCAAACCAAGGGACAGCATACGGTCGTTGAAATCAGCGCGCGCGGTCATGAAACTCTCCAGTCACGAATAAAGTCAGGTCGGTAGCGTGTTAAGCCCGCGCCCCACAAGTGACAAGGTTGATTGCGCTAAAGCTGTCAGACCTGTTCGATGCGGAGTGCGACCGGTTCGCCTTCGACGACCTGTGTACCGACCATGGCCGTCAAGGCATTATCAAGCGCAGCGCGGGTGGTTTTGTGCGTTACGATCAACACCGGCGCGGTGTCCTGATCATGGCTACGCTGCCGCATCCGGTTGATCGAGACGCCAGCCTCTCCGAGAACGGCGGCCACTTTGGCCAAGGCGCCGGGTTTGTCGAGCAAGACGAGCCGCAGGTAGTACGGAGCGGGAGTCGAGGTCTGTGCCGGTTTCGCCTTGGTCAGTGTAGTCGACGGCTGGCCGAAGGTCGAAAGGCGCGTACCACGTGCGATATCAATTACATCGCCCAGAACCGCGCTTGCTGTTGGACCTTCGCCTGCACCTGCGCCGCGCAGGACAATCTGCCCGACTTGATCGCCTTCGATGACCACCATGTTTGTGCCGCCATCCAGCTGACCCAGCGGCGACGTTGCAGGAACCAGACAGGGCGACATGCGCTGCTCCAATCCACGGCCGGTCATCTGGCAAACACCCAAAAGCTTGACCTTGTAACCCATGTCAGCTGCCTGACGGATGTCTTCGATGCTGACACGTCCGATGCCCTCAAGCTCGACCGCGTCGAACGCGACTTGTGTGCCAAAGGCAATGGCTGCCAGCAAGGACAGCTTGTGACCAGCGTCGATCCCGCCCACATCTAGATTCGGATCAGCTTCGAGGTAACCAAGACCGTCAGCTTCGGCAAACGCCTGTTCATAAGTCAGGCCAGCTGATTCCATCCGCGTGAGGATGTAGTTACAGGTGCCGTTCATCACGCCCATGACGCGCGTGATCTCGTTCCCGGCCAATCCTTCAGTCAGCGCTTTGACCACGGGGATTCCACCTGCGACCGCAGCTTCGAAGCGTAGAACAGCTCCGGACTTTTCCGCGGCCTCGGCCAAATCCTGACCGTGATGCGCCAGCAAAGCCTTGTTTGCGGTGACCACATCTTTGCCAGCGCGCAAAGCAGCCTCAGTCGCAGCCTTGGCGGGGCCATCGCTGCCACCGACCAGTTCAACAAAAACATCCACATCGTCGCGCTTGGCCAATGCCACGGGATCGTCTTCCCAATCATAGCTGTCCAGAGCAACACCGCGATCCTTCACCCGGTTGCGTGCGCAGACCGCAGAAATCGTAATCGGTCGGCCGCACCGTGCTTCCAGCAGCTCCGCTTTTTGGCGGACAATCTTGACGACGCCAGCACCGACAGTGCCCAGACCCGCAATTCCAAGGCGCAGAGGTTCAGTCATTGGGGAATTCCTTTTGCAGTCCGGCGTGATTTTGCCCGCAATAGCGCCTTGCGTTATTGGCTGCAACGGCCCTGATCAAGGTTGATCAACACCGTCGTTCATTCTGTCACGTGTATCGGGGTCAATCACAGGGCTGCGCAACCCGTCAGCGCGATTGCGCAAGTCTGCAGCTCGGGCAAGCAATAAGTCACCGTCAGTGTCGCTCAGAGCGGCATCCTGATCCGAAACAAGTTGCTCGAATGGCAACAAAGCGAGGTACTCGCCATTTGGATCCCCCCCCCCAAGAGCCGCATCGACTTCGGGAAAATCCGCACACGCGGTTAGCAGTAAACCTAGGATGATCCACACCCGCCACATCAGATTTGCTCCTTCTGTCCCGACTGTCATGCCGCAGAGCGCGAAGACGCGCAACCACGGGCTTGATCTGAACAGGTGTTCAGATAATCTGACCGACATGGCACGCACGGCTGGTTCACATTCGGATATCACAGGGCCACGCGTACGCGAGGCGGCGCTGGCGCTTTTTGCTCAACATGGGTACGCGGCTGTGTCGATGCGCCGGATCGCACAAGAGGTTGGCGTACAGGCCGGTGCCTTGTACAATTACACTCCAGACAAACAGTCCCTGCTCTTTGACCTGATGCAAGGGCATATGGACGAATTGCTGGCCGCGCGCTTTGAGGAACCAATTCAGGATACAGCGCTGGAGCGGCTTGAAGCATTCAGCCGGTTTCACATTCGTTTCCATCTTGAACGACCGCTTGCGGTGTTCATTTCCTACATGGAACTGCGCAACCTGACCCCCGAGAATTTCGCCGTGATTGAAGACCTGCGAAAGCGGTACGAAGGCGAACTGGAAGCGATCCTGCGGGGCGGGCGCGACACCGGTGCGTTCCATGTCGCGGACACCAAGATCACGACGCTTGCCATCATCGGCATGCTCAACGGTGTGAACACCTGGTACCGTAGCGGCGGACGCCTATCCCTGCCCGAGGTTGAAGCGATCTATTGGGACATGGTGCGCAAAGCAGTCATGTGATCGTGCTGATCGCTAGACAGATGATCCAGCCGGACCGCCAGTGAACTCGTCAAACGCCTCAAGCGCCTTTGCGCTAAAGGCAACCGAAGGGCCACCGCCCATGTAGGCAATCATGGCCAAGGCTTCGCACAATTCCTCGCGCGTTGTCTTGAGGCGCACCAGTGATTTGACGTGAAACGCGATGCAACTGTCGCACCGCGTTGCGATCGCAATACCCAGAGCGATCAGTTCCTTGGTTTTTTCATCCAAAGCACCATTGGTCTTCGCGGCCCGGCCCATTTGGTTGAAACCGGCAAAGGTTTCCGGCGTTTCTTGTTGCAACACGTCCAATCGACCGACTGTGTCTTTCATGAAGTCTGACCAGCTCATGGGGTCCTCCCGGTTATCGACTTTCGTCCGCGCCCATCTTGCGCTCAAGCCAGCGCACAAAGAAGCTGATGATCAACACGAGGACAAGGTATTCCAAGATCAGCAACGAATAGATTTCAAGCGGCCGATATTCCGTTACCACCAGTTCATTCGCGCGCCGCGTCAGTTCCTGCATTCCGATCACCGAAGCAAACGCCGACATTTTGACGATATAAATGAACTGGTTGGCCAGCGGCGGCAGGATGCGCCTGATCGCTTGTGGAAGGATCACATAGCGCATGGTTTGATTGTAGGTCAGACCGACGGTCCGTGCGGCCTCGGTCTGGCCTTTCGGGATTGATTGGATACCCGAGCGATAGATCTCTGCTGTGAACGCGCTGTCGGAGATCGCCAGAGTGATGATCGCTCCCCAAAAGGCGTCTATGGTGATAGGAAACCCCAGCGATCGCATGACAACCGGCAAGCCGTAGAACACCCAGAACAGCATCGGTAACAACGGGATAGCCCGCACGAATTCGATGTAAACGCGTGAGGGCAAGCGCACCCAACGGTTCGTTGACATACCAGGTAGGGCGACCAGCAAACCAAGGGTCATCGACATCAAGGCGGCTATCAATGACAGCTGAATTGTGGCCCAGAAGCCCCCGATCAGGAACCGGACATTCGATTGACCCTGCGACGTGGTGGGGTCGATTACATACCAGCCCCACGTACCATCACCCGAACATCCAGCTACGAAAAGACATGCCCCTAGCAGCATCCAGAACCTGAAAACACGTGTCATCGCAAAGGCCTCAATGCTGCAGAATTTTTTCGAGAAACGCCTTGAAGCGTTCCGTCTTCGGTGCTTCGAAGACATCGGCGGGCGTACCGGTCTCAACGATTTCACCGCTGTCCATGAACACCATGCGGTCCGCTACCTTTCGGGCAAACCCCATTTCATGTGTGACAACAAGCATGGTCATGCCGTCCTGTGCCAGCTCCACCATAACATCGAGCACTTCCGAGATCATTTCAGGATCAAGTGCCGAGGTCGGTTCGTCAAACAACATAATCTTGGGCTTCATGCACAAGGATCGCGCGATCGCCACCCGCTGCTGTTGACCACCTGATAATTCGCGCGGGCGTTTGCCCGCCTGCTCGGGGATGCGTACACGTTCAAGGTATTCCATCGCCAGCGCATCGGCCGCTTTGCGGGTTAGACCGCGCGCTTTCATCGGGCCCAGTGTTAGGTTCTCGATAACGGTCAGATGCGGAAAAAGATTGAATTGCTGAAACACCATTCCAACCTCGGCGCGCACCCGCTCAACCCCACCCGGGGCAGAAAGCGAGATGCCATCAACCGAGATGCTACCGGAATCATATTGTTCCAATCCATTGACGCATCTGATTAAAGTGGATTTGCCGGAACCCGAAGGTCCACAAATGACGATACGTTCGCCCAGACTGACATTCAGGTCGACATTTGTCAGGACTTGGAAGTCTCCGAAGGATTTGTTCAGCGAACTGATCTCTATGACGCGTTCAGCGTTCATGCCACTCTCCGATCCACCCTTGTTGCTCTCAAGATAGCGCACGCGCCAAAAAATCAGCGTGTCATGATGGCCGTCGGAGCTTTCAGCCTATGTAACCTCACCAAGACTTACACGAAAAGGGAAATACCATGCGCTTTCTGAAATCACTTGGACTTGCAGCGGCTGTCGCCGTTTCTTTCCTCGGCGCGCCTGCGTCGGCACAATCTGCACTACAAGACATCCTGAGCGGCGGCGTTCTCAAGGTCGGCACGACTGGCGACTGGAACCCAATGACCGTGCGCGACCCGGCCACCAACAGCTACAAAGGCTATGATATCGACGTCATGACCGAATTGGCGTCCGACCTCGGCGTCGAGCTCGAGTTTGTACCGACAGACTGGAAAACACTCGTCAATGGGGTGGTCGCCGGCAATTACCACATGACTGGCTCGGCTTCGATCAGCCCGGCCCGCATGAAGGCGGCAGGTTTTTCGGACAGCTACATCGCTGTCGAAATTTTCCCGTTCACAACCGAAGACAAAATCGACCGCTTCTCGGGTTGGGACTCGATCAACGCGGGTGACGTGAAAGTGGCAACAACACTGGGCACCAGCTTTGAAGGCATGGTGCGGGAATGGTTCCCTGCTTCCGAAATCACCGTGGTCGAAGCTCCGGCGCGCGGCTTTCAAGAAGTGTTGTCGGGTCGTTCGGACGTGTTCGTGACCTCGAATATCGAAGGCGCGACACTGCTTGAGAAGTTCCCGAACCTGCGCCAGATCGAAACTGACGGCCCGCGTGCACCGTCGCCCATCGCAATGCTCTTGCCGCAAAACGATCAGGTCTGGATCAACTACGTGAACAGCTGGATCGAGTTGAAGAAAACCCAAGGCTTTTTCGAACGCACCGCCCAAAATTGGGGTCTATGATCAGTCTGACCCTGAATAGAAAAACCGGCCAGTGGCCGGTTTTTTTACGTCCCGATTTCAGGTTGGCTCTCTCGTTTGATGTCGTGCGGGCCCACCATGTCGACCACTTTGATCATCCACCGGAGCACTTCTACGTCGTCCTTTGCCAAGGCCTGAGCCTTCAATAGCTGCTCTGCGTTGGCGCGCAACTTGGGCCACTGTCGATAAAAATCGACCGCATCATTGATCTCCAAAGGAGTTCGGTTTTCGGACATGAAATGGTCCTTTTCTCTTGCCGTTCCCGAAGGTTAGCAAAAGTGCCCTGCGACCTACCACACTACACGACACAGGGCGCATTTCGCCAATTTTAGGGGTGGTGCCGACCGGCGAGATGGATTCTGAACACGGA
>CANNCS010000014.1 GCA_947503115.1 uncultured Marivita sp. | reverse complement strand
CCCTACCGGACGTCATCACGTCAATCGGAACCAGAGATTGGGCGAAAGTGGGTCAATGATCGCAGCCCTTGGTATTACAACGTCACCTAACGTTGTCCCAAGCGACAGCGGTGTAATTTTCTCAACCGGCAATGTTGCGGATTTCACAAATTCCAGCGGTACGACAGACACCAACACGCAACAAGGAACGACAACAGCGTATGGCGGTGCTGGCGATACAGACTTGACAGCAATGTCAGGTGTCGAAACGTTCGACGCCGTTGTCTTCGAAGCGGTGTTCATCCCGGACAATGACTTCCTGACGATGCAGTTCGTCTTCTCGTCGGAAGAATACCTCGAATTCGTCGATGGTGGCTTTAACGACGTTATCGCAGTCATGGTCAACGGAACAGTTGTCGAACTGACCCCAACTGGGGATACGGTTTCCGTCGACACCGTTAACACGGTCGCGAATTCCAACCTCTACATCGACAATCCAGCGGCCACCGACCCATACAACTCCGAAATGGATGGGTTGACCATCACGATGGCCTTCAAGGCCCCGGTCAATATCGGGGTGGAAAACACGATCAAGATCGGTGTCGCCGATGGCGGAGATGATGCGCTCGACTCCAACTTTCTGATTGCCGCGAACAGTCTGCAAACCGTTGCCATCGCCTTTGCAGACGAAATCGAACTGTTGCCAAACAGTCCTGGAATTATCGACGTCCTCGCGAATGATACCGATTTCTCAGGCCAAGGGCTGACGGTTACCAAGATCAATGATGTTGATGTGGTGGCGGGCGACACGGTCAGTTTCGGAACTGGCGAAGCCATCACGCTCAACTCAGATGGTACGCTTTCGGTGGTCACGGATGGTGATCTGACGGCCTCAACGTTCACATATGAGGTGACAGACGGCAACGGCATCACCGATGTCGGCTATGTCACGGTCACTACAGCAGCGGTGCCAGACCCCGATGGGTATGTGGACGGCACCACCGATGCGGATTTGATCGACGTTAATTACACCGGGGATCCTCAAGGAGATCGGGTCGACAACAACGACTCGCTAGGGGTGCAAGGCACCAGTGGCGACGGTGACGTCATCAATGGCTTTGAGGGCAACGATACTATTCTGGCGGGCGATGGCGATGATATCGTCGATGGCGGGTCCGGCGCGGATGTCATCGATGGTGGCACCGGGAACGATACGCTGGATGGAGGCACTGGCTTTTCCGCGGTCAACTTTATTGATGTGGCGAATGGGCAGAACGCCTTTGGCAACTCGGACAGTAACTATTTTCAATGGTTGGCGGAACCATCCTCGAACGCCTTCATATCTTTGGATGCGGGAACAAACGGCGACCGTTCGGGTGACGGTGTGGCGGACTACATCCTTGTTGCGACCACGAATAACACCAACACGCTCGCCCTGCGCAGTTTTGACTACGGCTTGGACAAGATCGTCCTGCAAGAGCCCTATGTCGATTTCTCGTTCAGCGCGACGCGCAGCAGCGACAATGATTACAGTGTAACGGTCAAGATCGCCTATGCGTCCGGCAACGCGCAGTCCTTCACTATCGAAGGTGAAGGCGTGGCACCGACGATGGATAACATCTTCACCACGACCATGCCGAGTAACGATACAGGCGCCAATGACCGTATCACCGGTGGCGACGGCAATGATATTATTGCCGGCAATGATGGCGATGACACGCTTCTTGGCGGAACCGGCAGAGACACAATCGACGGCGGCTCAGGTGACGACACCATAGATGGCGGGATTGCAGGCGACACGCTGCTGGGCGGTGATGGCAACGACGACATCGTCGACAGTGGGGGCACCAATTCGGCCGACTCTATCGACGGCGGTGCGGGAAGTGACACCATCGATGGCGGGCCTGGCAACGACACCGTCATCGGTGGTGCAGGGAATGATACCGTTTGGGGCGATTACGGTAATGACATAGTCATCGGCGGTGGTGGCGACGACAACTTGTCTGGTAACATCGGCGACGATACGATCCACGGGGATACACCTGTGGACGTTACGGTTGCCCTTGGCACCCCAACCCTGAGCGCGGGCGTTACGAATTTCGGGGCCGGTGGATACCACTTTGGCTTTGGGGATACGACGGGCGGCACGCTGACCTATAGCCAGTTCACCGAAATCGGCGAAACCTATAGGCTGACCTTCGATCTTGAACATATTGGCACCGAAGAGGGCGATCACGTCCTGCAAATCGGCAACCAGACGATCACGATCCCTGCCGATATGGCGGGCGCACAGACCTACACGTACACCTTCACAGCGACGGACACGACCACCGACATCGTGATCCAAGATGTGACGCCCAATGGCGACACCGTGAACGGCAGTTCGGACGTGGCGCTGACCAATCCCTCCCTGAGCATTGTCGACATGGGCGCGGATGGCAATGATGTCATTGACGGCGACGACGGCGACGACCTGATTTATGGCGGCGGTGGCGACGATAATATCTGGGGCGGTGCTGACGCGGATACCATCGTTCTCGAAGACAATTTCGGCAATGAGACGCTGGGCGGCGGCGAAGCTGGCGTTGACGACGACACCCTCGATCTCTCGGCCATCACCACCGACACGACGGTTGATCTGACCAACGTCGATCCCGAGAACGGCACGGTCAGCGATGGCACGTCAACGGCCAGCTTCGTAGATATCGAGAACATCGTTCTGGGCGGCGGGCGTGATACCATTGTTCTGGCGGATGGCTCGGGCGATGATACGGTCCAGGCCTTCGACATGACCGACAGCGGCGATGGCACGACCAACGACCAGCTGGATGTGTCGGGCATGACCGATGCGAATGGCGCACCTGTCAACACCGGCGACGTGACGGTCACCGACACCAATGGCGACGGCACCGGCGACGCGATCCTGACCTTCCCCGGCGGCGAAAGCATCACACTTGTTGGTGTCCTGTCCAACGCAGTATCGACCCCGACGCAATTGGCATCCCTCGGCATCCCGGCACCGGACTTCATCGTAGAAGGCACGGCGGGCAATGACACGATCGACGGCTCCTACCTGGGCGACCCGGAAGGCGACATGGTTGACGCGGGCGATGCGACTGATGGCTCGGATGACGATTTCATTCTGGCCGGTGACGGCAATGATACCGTCATTGCAGGTTCCGGCGATGACAGCGTCGACGGCAGCGCGGGCGGTGATTACGTCCACGGTGGCGCAGGCTCTGACACCATTGATGGCGGTGTTGGCAGTGACACCATCGACGGCGGTGATGGCAGTGACACACTGCTGGGCGGCGACGGCAATGACACGATCGCCGACGGTGGTCTTGCCGGTTCGGCGGACAGCATCGACGGCGGCGCAGGCGATGATTTCCTCTACGGTGGCGTAGGCGATGACACCATCCTTGGCGGTGATGGCAATGACACCATCCTTGGTAGCGATGGCGATGACACTATCATTGGCCAGAAGGGCAATGACAGCGTCACCTCGGGCGACGGCGCGGACTATGTCAGCGGCGGCGACTGGGCGGATACGATTGACGGCGGCGCGGGCAGCGATACGCTGCTGGGCGGTTCTGGTTGGGACAGCGTCTCGGGCGGCACCGAGGCCGACACAGTCTATGGTGGCGGCGGCACCGACACGTTGGATGGCGGCGACGGCGACGACCTGATTTATGGTGACAACGTCACGGCAAATATCGCAAATGGCGATTTTGAATCCGGCGGTCTGTTAGGTTGGGGCGGTTGGGACAACGAGACTGGTACGGAAGACACCTTCCTTGGGAATGGGTCGGCCAACGTGGTCACCGAGATGGACGGGATCAGCGGTCAGACAACCTTGCTGGGTCAGCCCTTTACTGTCTCCGAGGCGGGCTCGACCTCGGTCATATTCGACGTGGCGGCCCGTCCGGGTGCGAGCCTCGGTGAAGATGGGGTCACAGCCGAGATTCTTGACGATACCGGCGCGGTTGTTGCGACCGATACAGTGGTGCCGACAAACACCGGCTGGGGCACCTACACGCTAGATGCGGCGCTGCCTTCGGCGGGCACGTATACGCTGCGCTTCACCGAGGTCGGGGACGACAACGGCACGGGCGTTATTCCAGACAATGTCTCGCTCCATAACGTCGCGGGCGCGGATGTCATCGACGGCGGTGCTGGTAACGATACGATCAACGGCGGCGCTGGCAACGATACGATCAACGGTGGTGTTGGTAACGACGCGCTGACAGGCGGCGATGGTGACGACACCTTCACCTATGCGCCCGGCGATGGCATTGACACGATCAGCGATTTCAATGTCGGTATCACCGGCACTCTCACCGATGGCGACCGCGAGAACAATGACTTCGTCGACCTTTCCGCCTATTACGATAACATCTGGGAACTGACGTCTGACTACCGGGATGACGGTGTTCTGAACCAATCCAATGACGGATTAGCGGGCGCGGATTACGCCGACAATACACAGTTTGGCAATGGTGGATTGGTGTTCACCAACGGCGTTGCAAGTACCAGCTTCTTCAATGTCGAAAACACCGGTGTGGTGTGTTTCGCGGCCGGTACGCGGATCCTGACCGTGAACGGTGATTGCCCAGTAGAAAGTCTTCGCGCCGGAGACCAGATTGTCACGTGCGACAACGGTGTGCAGACGCTATGCTGGATTGGTCATCGACATTTGGACGCATCCGACCTTGGACACGCCCCCAAGCTGCGCCCAATCTTGCTTTCCCCCGAATTGACCGGCGCCGACGCGCCGCTGATCGTGTCTCCGCAGCACGGCGTTCTTCTGGACCTTGACGGAGAGGAAACTTTGATCCGAGCAATCCACCTTGCCAAGATGAAAGGCGGCGCGGCACGGATCATGAAAGGCTGCCGTAAGGTGACCTATTTCCACTTGATGTTCGAAGATCATCAAATTGTGTTCGCCAACGGCGCCCCATCGGAAAGCTTTTTTCCGGGCAATTTTGCACTGGCGTCCCTACAGACCAAGGTGCGTCACGAGATCTTCGAACTTTTCCCGGATTTGCGGCGACTGGATGCAAACACAGGTTATGGCGCAAAGGCACGGAATTTTGCGCGTTTCTCACACTTGCCAAGCCATTTGAAAGCACTCAAGGCTCATCGCAAGAAAAGGATGGTCCCCAGCGCTGCGATGCCCATTCGTGGGTCGTCGGTGGGGTCTGCGTTCACACCAAGCCGAGCCGCCTTGTAGAAGTGCCTTTCTCATCTGCGCGAGCGATGTAGTTCACCCATTGCGTTGACTTACCTATGAACCCTGCCCCGCCAATGTCGCGCAATAGCGCGGCAGGGGTGGCAGTGGCGCGGGCAACGGCGTTCTCAGTGGTGTCACCTACCTCTTCAACCATCACGTTTAAGGCGGTGGCCATATCAAGGTCTGCCCCCGCCAGCGTGCCATCGGACAAGGTTAAACGCCCGTCGCAACGAAATACCTCGCGCCCGGACAATGTGAACCCGTCGATGTCGGACCCTGCCGGGGCCATCGCATCCGTGACAAGAAACACTCGGTCGGATCGGGGTTTGGCATTCAGCGCGATCCGTATGCTAGCAGGATGCACATGCACCGCATCGGCAATCAGCCCCGCATGAACCTCCTCGCGCTCGAGCGTCGCGCCAACAAGACCGGGTTCGCGACTGCCAAGCTGGCTCATCGCGTTGAACAGGTGGGTGACACAGCGTACGCCAGCATCAAAGGCAGCGTGGCAGGTCGCCCGGTCGGCATCTGTATGTCCTAGCGATAGGATTACCCCCGCATCAGTCAGACGCCGCATCTGGTCCAACGTCACGCTCTCGGGCGCAACGGTAAGCATAACATTGGGCAAACGTTCAGCCGCCTCGACCAACAACGCCAAGTCGACGTCCGTCATTGCCCGGATCAAAGCCCCATCATGCGCACCCTTACGCGCCACCGACAGGTGTGGCCCTTCCAGATGCAACCCAACAATTCCCGGCACGCGATCGTCCAAGGCCGATGCAACCGCGTCGATGGCAGCGCGGGTCCGGTCTGCCGTGTCGGTGATAAGCGTCGGCAGGAACGCTTCTGTGCCCAGCCGTGCATGGGCTGCCGCCATGATGCGCAATGTGTCCACGGATGGATTGTCGTTCAAAAGAACCCCCCCACCCCCATTGACCTGGAGATCGACAAATCCGGGTGCGATCAGACCACCATCCAACGCCTCAACCTCGCAATCCTCAGGCAGGTCTACGTCGGGGACGATGCGACAGCCTTCAGCTTTAGACATCAGCAAGGCCTGCCCCGAGTGAAGCCTTTCCCCATCATGGATCAGAACACCCGTGTAAGCTTTGATCAAAACAGTCATCGGGTTTCCGTCACTTTCTTCAGATGTCGCGGTGCGTCCGGGTCGATTCCGCGCGAGGTCGCGACCTGTTCGACCATGGCGTAGAAGCTGGCGATGAGGGCAATCGGATCGGTCAGCGGATGTCCGGTGCGTTCAGTCGGTAGTGCTGTCGCATATCGGAGCTTCGAAGTGGTGCCAAAGACCGTGGCACCCTTTTGCGCAATCTCATCAGCCACATCTGCCAAGACAGACTCGGCTTCATCTGCAGCAGCAAAGGCGATGACGGGAAAACCGCGGTCGACGATCGACACCGGCCCATGGAGCACCTCTGCCGAAGAATAGGACTCAGCATGAATTTGGCAGGTTTCTTTGAACTTGAGCGCCGCTTCATTCGAAATCGCGTATGCTGGACCCCGCCCCAGACAATAGATCGAATTCCGGTCGCTCAACGCATCTTGCGCAGCCGACCAATCCACTCCGATCGCCGCTTCCAGTCTGTTTGGAAGATCATGGATCGCGGCGCAAAGCGCGGCATCCTCAGCCCATTCGGCCAACAGCCAGATACCGGCAACGGCCGAGTTGACGAACGTTTTGGTGGCAGCAACGCTGAGTTCGGGACCGGCATGCAGTGCCAAAGTATGGTCCGCAACACCCGCCAACGGACTGTCCGGGTGGTTTGTCATAGCAACTGTCAACGCTCCGCCGTCACGCGCCATCTGCGTCATGTCAACGATGTCAGGACTTTTTCCAGATTGCGATACCGACAGGCAGACGCCCCCAGTCAATCGCAACTGGCGCTTGTATATTGAAGCGATCGAAGGCCCAACCGACGCGATAGGTGTGCCGGTCAACAGTTCAGCGGCGTATTTCAGATAAGTTGCCACATGATCGGACGACCCACGTGCGACGCTGATCATAAAGGCTGGATCGCGGGCGCGGATTGCTGATGCTGCGCTCCGAATTTCCTCACCGCCATGATCAAGCAGGCGTTGCACGGCAACCGGAATTTCCCGCACTTCGCGTCGCATTTGGGTTTCGACAGGGGACATGGTTATGGCCTTTTTTGTTTTCGAGGTCGCGCAACTGTCCGTACGAGTGATCTGTCTCATCCGTACGGGTTAGTTAGGCCGCAAGCCGCGCTGAACCGCAAGCCGATGGTCGCGACGAAAGCCTGTGATCAAGTCTGACTTGCCGCCCGATCAATCCCAAGCGCCTTGATCCGGGAATAGAGCGTGGTTGGCTGGATATCCAAAAGCGCCGCCGCGCCCGACGCGCCGGACACCCGCCCCCCGGTTTCGCGCAAGGCGGCAATGATGTTGCGACGCATCATTTCTTGCATCTCAGCCTCGGTGCGGACCGACACATTGGTTAACGACGCCACCTGCCCGCCGCCGCCCAGTTCCAACACCAACTTGCGGTCAGGCGACACGATGGCCGCCCTTTCGATGACATTGTGCAATTCGCGCACGTTGCCTGGCCAGTGATAAGCCTGCATCTGCTGGACCACCCGTTCAGTCAACACCGGCACCGGGCGACCGTGCCGCCGACATGCGAGCTTCAGCAGATGCGCGGCCAACAGTGGTATGTCTTCCAGACGGTCCCTAAGTGGCATACAGGTAATCGGAAACACGTTCAGGAACAGATACAGGTCTTCGCGGATCCGATTGCCAGATCGCGTGTCCGTCGGTGCATGGGTGGTGGCTGCAACCACCCGGATATCCAGCGGCTTTTCCCGCGTATCCCCAACGCGTGTAACCGTGCTTTTCTGCAGCGCGTACAACAGCTTGCCCTGAATTTCGAACGGCAATTCTTCGACATCGTCTAGAAAAAGCGATCCGCCATGCGCCAGCTCAAGCTTACCTGGCTTGTCCCGCGCTGCGTTCGGCCCTGCCCCGCGTACTTGGCCGAAAAGTTCAGCTTCGACATCCTCTGGTGCGACGGAACCACATTTGAAATGGATCAGAGGTCGCCGCGACCGAGGACTGGCCTTATGAATTTCGGTGGCGACCAGCGCTTTGCCAGTCCCTGCTTCGCCGGTGATCAGGACGGTGGCGTCGGTACCCGCCACTAGGTCGATGCGGGTCACGACTTGACGGATCGCGGGCGAGCTGCCGATGATATCGTGGTGCGCCCGCTCCGAGCTGATCGCCTCTTGCAGGTATTCGTTTTCCTGCTCCAGCCTGTCGCGCAGTGCCGCCACCTCGTCCAGCGCCTCACGCAGCTTGCGTTCGCCTTCTTTGCGTTCAGTGATGTCGCGAAAGATGACCACTGCGCCTGCCAAAACTTTTTGATCGTAGATCGGGGTCGAGACATATTCGACACGGATCGGCTTGCCGTCCTTGCGCCAGAACACCTCGTCCTCGATCCGGTGCACCTGTTCAAAGCGGAACGAGCGGTAGATCGGGCATTGCTGCGAAGGGTAGACCTCGCCGTTCAGGTGGTGGTGGTGGATCATCGAATGGATGTCCTTGCCCAATAAATCCTGTGTCGTCCAACCCAGCATTTCCTGTGCGGCGCGATTTACGAAGGTTGTCTTGCCCTCAGCATTTACACCATAGATCCCTTCGCCCGCTGCATTCAGGATCAATTGGTTCTGGCGTTCTAGTTCGGCAAAAAAGGTCTCGGCCCGTTTCCATTCAAGCAGTCCTGCGCGGTGCAGCTCTGCCGACTCTGCGATTTGGGTGCGTTTGTCGAACGCGTCGAGATCAGTGAAGCTAAGCAACAGAAATCCCGCCTGATCGGGCACACCCCGAGCACGGATTTCGCAGCGCAAGGGCGATCCGTCGACCTTGCAGAGCGGCACATCCCGCGTCCAGCATTCCCCCCGGTGATCAACCTCTTCAACAAAGACAACGAACTTGGCCAGCGCGGCGCCAAGGAAACCGGAGAACCGCAACGCATGGGTTGCCCCCTGGTCGATTCCAAACAGGGCTGCCGCCGCACCATTAAGCGCGACCACCTTGTCTTGAGAGGTGTCGAGTAGCAGTGCGGCATCGGGAAATGCGGCCAAAAGGGAATCAGATCGGGCTTTGGTATCAAGCATACTCCAAAGCCTGACGCTGCAGCGCAGAACTGTCTAACGAAATTTCGTAATTTACGATTATTCGTAAATTTTGACCTTCGGATAAATCCAATAACTTACTGTATATAAATATTATTTTCACTTTGAGCAAATATTGAGCACATGGTTTTTCTGGTGCCGCCCTCCTGTCAACATGGCGTCAATCACTAGGAACATCCACCAGACAGGGGACTGCATATGACGATCAAGAGCCTAGGAAACCCGTTTTCGGCAGACACAGATCTGCGTCATGGCGCGGATTGCGGTTGCGACAGCTGCGCATCCGGTCATAGTCACAGCCACACCTCCAAAGACCTCGACCCAACGCAGATGTCATCAGAGCAGATGATGGAACGCGCTGTTGAAAGCGCGATCGTACGATCGGTCTTTGGCCAAAGCGACATTGGCCGCCGCTCCTTTATGGGAATGCTGGGCGGCAGCACCGTAGCGGGGGCGCTTGCTTCGGTTTTTCCGATGAACGAAGCAAAGGCAGCAATCCTCGACAATCTGGGTACACCTGAAAAGACAGATCTGAGCATTGGCTTCGTGCCAATCACCTGCGCCACTCCGATCATCATGGCGCAACCTTTGGGGTTTTACGAACGTTATGGCCTGAACGCGCAGGTCATCAAAACAGCTGGCTGGGCCGTGGCACGCGACAAGTCGCTGTCGGGCGAATACGACGCGTCCCACATGCTGACACCGATGCCTTTGGCGATGACACTCGGTGCAGGTTCGGTGGCCGAACCGTACATCATGCCAGCGGTGGAAAACATCAACGGTCAGGCCATCGTCCTGTCCAACGAGCACCTAGACAAGCGCGATCCGAAACAGTGGAAGGGCTTCACCTTCGGTGTGCCGTTCGAATACTCGATGCACAACTTCCTGCTGCGCTACTATGTGGCTGAATTCGGTCTGGACCCGGATGTGGACATCCAAATCCGTGTGGTGCCGCCGCCCGAGATGGTTGCGAACCTGCGTGCTGGCAACCTAGACGGCTACCTGTCGCCCGATCCGTTCAACCAACGCGCGGTCTGGGAAGGTATCGGCTTTATCCACATGCTGACCAAAGACATTTGGGAGGGACACCCGTGCTGTGCATTTGCCGCACCGCTGTCCTTTGCGACCGAGTTGCCGAACACCTATGGCGCGCTTTTGAAGTCGATCATCGATGCGACGCAGTATGCTTCTAACCCGGACAACCGAAAAGAAATCTCGGCGGCGATTGCACCAACCAATTACCTCAACCAACCAGTCCCGGTGATCGAACAGGTCCTGACAGGCACCTTTGCCGACGGTCTGGGCGAAGTGCAGCAGGTGCCGGACAGAATCGACTTTGATCCGTTCCCGTGGCACTCAATGGGGGTGTGGATCCTCACCCAGATGAAGCGTTGGGGCTACATCGACGGCGATGTCGACTACAAGGCGGTGGCCGAGCAGGTTTATCTTGCTGCTGATGCTAAGAAAGTGATGAACGATCTCGGCTATGATGCGCCGGACATCACCTACAAGTCGCATACGATTATGGGCAAGACGTTCGATCCAGCGGAACCTGAAGCCTATGTTTCCAGCTTCCCGATCGGAAAGGGCTGATCCATGTTGGACAGTCTTTCGATCAACAAGCGCGCCGCGCTTTTGTCGATTGTCATGCTGGTGGTTGGCCTCCTGATTTGGGAGGCCGCCATACCGGCGCAAAAGGCAGCGGGTGAGCTTACCGAATACGAACGCCTTACCGGAGGTGGCGCGCAAAAGGCGGGTGTTCCGCCACCCAGCCAAGTGATCGCCAAGGCATGGGCGGAATTGTCGAACCCGTTCTATGACGCGGGCCCCAACGACAAAGGGATCGGTATCCAGATTGGGTATTCGATCTATCGTGTTCTGGCGGGGTATTTCCTTGCCGCACTGGTTGCCATTCCTTTGGGCTTCCTCATCGGGATGAGCCAGATCGCCTACAAGGCGTTCAACCCCTTCATTCAGGTGCTGCGCCCCATTTCGCCACTGGCATGGATGCCGCTTGCGCTGTTCATAATTCAGGATTCAGAGGCATCAGCGATCTTTGTGATCTTCGTCTGTTCGATCTGGCCGATGCTGCTCAACACCGCGTTTGGTGTGGCTGGGGTCCGCAAGGACTGGGTGAATGTGGCGCGCACGCATGAGCTTGGCCCATTCAAGACAGCATTCACCGTGATCCTGCCCGCCGCCGCGCCCACCATTGTAACCGGGATGCGAATTTCCATCGGCATCGCGTGGCTGGTTATCGTCGCGGCTGAGATGCTCGTGGGCGGAACTGGCATTGGCTACTACGTCTGGAACGAGTGGAACAACCTCGACCTGACCTCAGTCATCTTTTCAATCCTCATGATCGGCGTTGTCGGCATGTTGCTGGACTCGGCCTTTGGCGTCCTGCAGCGCGCGGTCGCCTACGCCGAATAAAGGAGACACCTCATGTCGAAACCTTTTCTCAGTATCGAGCGATTGACCCAGCAATACCCGGATGGCCAAGGCGGCACGATGACCGTGTTCGAAAATGCCAGCTTCGGGATCGAAAAGGGCGAATTCGTCTGCATCCTTGGCCATTCCGGCTGTGGTAAGTCGACGATCATGAACATCCTTGCCGGTCTGGCTGAGCCTACGGCCGGCGTGGTCAAGATGGACGGGTTCGAAGTGTCGGGTCCGTCCCTAGACCGGGGCGTTGTGTTCCAAAACTATTCGCTTTTGCCGTGGCTTTCGGCGCTTAAGAACGTGACCTTCGGCGTCAAGGCTCGCCACCCGGGCTGGGATACAGAACAAGTCGAGGCGCATGCCCGTGACTACCTTGCCAAGGTCGGTCTTGAAGGTGACGTGGTGCATCGCAAACCCAGCCAATTGTCTGGCGGCATGCGTCAGCGCGTGTCGATCGCGCGGGCCTTTGCCAACCAGCCCAAGCTGCTTCTGTTGGATGAACCGTTCGGTGCGCTGGATGCGCTGACACGGGGCACCATTCAAGAAGAGCTTATCAAGGTTTGGGCGGGCACGGAACAAACGGTGTTCATGATCACCCATGACATCGACGAGGCGATCTTGCTGGCCGACCGCATCCTGCTGATGACCAACGGTCCGTTTGCGCGCGTTGCGGAGTCGGTCGAGATCACCATCCCGCGTCCGCGCACCCGGACCGAGATCGTTGAGCATCCGAACTACTATGCGATCCGCAACCATCTGGTGCACTTCCTTGGCCAACGATCCAAGGAACTGGCTGGCAAGCAAAGCGATGATGCCGATCAGCGCCCGGACACAGTGCGGATCGACAAGACGGCCACCGAAGATGAACCCAGCGCACCGCCGCCCTTGCGGGCGGTAAACACGTAATCGAGCAAGAGCCATGACACATCAAGACACCCCGCGCGCGCCCCTGCCCCCGTTTTCCTATGAAGACGCGGTGCAGAAGGTTCGGATGGCCGAGGACGCCTGGAACAGCCGTGACCCCGCCAAGGTCGCGCTGGCCTATACCCGCGACACGGCGTGGCGCAACCGGGACGTTTTTCTGAATGGTCGGGCCGAAGTTGAAGCGTTCCTGACCGACAAATGGGCCAAAGAAAACGGCTATCGCCTGATCAAAGAGATCTGGGCGCATGAGGACAATCGGATCGCCGTGCGTTTTTGCTACGAATGGCACAACGAAGAGGGCCAGTGGTTCCGCGCCTATGGCAACGAGAACTGGGAGTTCGACGCGCTTGGTTACATGGCCGTGCGCCATGCATCAATCAACGACGTGCCCATCACCGACGCTGAGCGACTGTTCCACTGGCCGCAGGGCAGACGCCCTGACGACCATCCGGGCCTGACCGAGCTAGGGCTCTGACGCACAAGAATTACCATACGACCCAGGAGGACAAACAATGAAAGACAATTACGAGGTGCCAGTCATGATGACCAAGGAAGACGTGACGATGATGATCCTGTCCGCCAAAAAGCAGGCGGGCATGACGTGGGAGGGCATCGCCGAGAAGATCGATATGTCTCCGATCTGGACCCATTCGGCCTGCATGGGTATGAACGCCTTTCCGAAGGATAAGGCCGAGGCGTTGGTGTCGGTCATGGGTCTTCCGCAGGAAGCGGCCAGTGTGCTGGAAGAGCCGCCCACCAAGGTCTGGGAACAATCGGTTCCGACCGATCCCTGCATCTACCGTCTGTATGAGATTGTCGGCGTTTACGGCCCGACCATCAAGGCGCTGATCGAAGAGAAGTTTGGCACAGGCATCATGTCGGCTATCGACTTTGACATGCAGCTGACCCGCGTTCCGCATGAAAAGGGCGACCGGGTGAAGTTGGAAATGTCAGGCAAGTATCTGGCTTATAATTCCTGGTAAGTCAGCAAGCGCTGCCCGGTTCATGCAGACCGGGCGGCGTGGATTGCGTGCAAGTCCAAGTCGTCGGAAAAGTCGCCGTATCCCAGTTTTTTGACAAAAAAAATACAATTCAACCACTATGACAACAACGCGCGATAGCACCTTGTTATAAAAATGATATTACCCGAGGAAAAAATCGCCAAAATGCGACCAACGGGCGACTAGAATCCACGACCAACACCCACTCCTTCAGCCCCAGCGCTGATCTGAGAATTGGCAGATGGGCGCGTTTAGCTCGCCGCTTCCAGCGCAATCGAGATCCCCTGCCCGACGCCAATGCACATGGTGGCCAGCGCCTTTTGGCCGGGGCGCAGATCCAGTGCCGCGGACCCTGTGATCCGTGCTCCTGACATACCCAGAGGATGGCCCAGCGCGATGGCTCCACCGTTGCGGTTTACGCGCGGATCGTCATCGGCAATGCCCAAGCGGCGCAGCGTCGCCAACCCCTGCGAAGCAAACGCTTCGTTAAGCTCGATCACGTCGAAATCGGATTGTGTCAGCTCCAGCCGCGCCATCAGCTTTTCCGAAGCCGGGGCGGGCCCGATCCCCATGATCCGCGGGGCGACCCCGATGGACGCGCCTCCCAAGACACGGGCAATGGGGGTCAAACCATGCTGCCGGACGGCCGCCTCGGAAGCGATGATCAGTGCGGCGGCACCGTCATTCACACCCGACGCATTGCCTGCCGTGATCGTACCGCCTTCGCGGACAAACGCCCTCAGCCGTGCCAGATCAGAGGCCGATGTCTCGGGGCGCGGATGCTCGTCGGTCTCGACGATGACCGGGTCTCCCTTACGGCGGGGAATTGTCACAGGTGCGATTTCTTGCGCCAGACGACCGCTCTGTTGCGCAGCCCCTGCCTTTTGCTGGCTGCGGAGCGCAAACGCATCCTGATCCTCGCGCGATATGTTGAAGTCTTCGGCCACGTTCTCTGCGGTCTCGGGCATGGAATCGACGCCGTATTGCGCCTTGAGCAATGGATTCACAAAGCGCCAGCCGATGGTGGTATCGAAGACCTCGTTCTGCCGCGAAAAGGCCTGTTGTGCCTTTGGCATCACGAAGGGCGCCCGCGTCATGCTTTCAACGCCGCCAGCGACCACCAGTTCCGCCTCACCCGCCTTGATCGCGCGGGCCGCAGCCAGAACCGCATCCATGCCCGATCCGCAAAGACGGTTCATCGTAGTCCCCGGCACTGTTTCGGGGTAGCCCGCCAGCAGAACTGCCATACGGGCCACGTTGCGATTGTCTTCGCCCGCCTGATTGGCACAGCCAAGGACCACCTCGTCAATGGCAGACAGGTCAAAAGATGGGTTGCGCGCAGCCAAGGCCGCCAGAGGCACAGCAGCCAGGTCATCAGCCCGGACCAACGCCAATGCGCCGCCATAACGGCCAATGGGCGTGCGGATGTAGTCACAGATAAAGGCGTCTGGCATGTTGGTGGCTCCAGGTCGAGGAATGTGGTTTGTGCATAAGGCCGTAGAACCGACCTGGTTTGCAAGTCAGCGGTTCAATCGAGCCCCCTGCGGGATCGTTGGGGCGGCGGCGTTCAGGGTTTCGATGGCAAATCCAGCAGCGGCTTTATATTTGGCCATGAAGTCCTTGCGTTCGTCGGCAGGAATGACGGTTTCGATATCGTCGAAAACACCGCCACAGCGTTCGTCCAATAGATTGAGTAGACCGAAAGGCCCTGCGCCGCGGTTGCGCAGCACCAATTCCGACACCGGGGCGCAAAGCTGTGCATCATAAGCCGCAAGCGCCGTCTTGGTCACGCCATGCTCGAACATCTTCGCCCCGATCACCCGCGCGTCCACAATTGCCTGACTGGCCCCGTTCGACCCGGTTGGGTACATCGCATGGGCTGCGTCGCCCATCAGCGCCACCGCGCCATCGACCCAGCTTGGCACTGGATCGCGGTCGATCATCGGGTTCACATAAGCACAATCGGCGTCACGCAGCATTGCGGGGACATCCAGCCAGTCATAGCGGAACTCTTCGAAATGATGGATGAACTCGTCAATCGCGACCGGTTTGAACCAGCCATCCTGCTGCCATGCGCCAGCATCGTCCATCGTGACTTCGGCAATCCAGTTGATCAGCGCAGTGCCGTCCTCATCGGGTTTGGATATCGGATAGATCACCATGCGATGACGGTGCGTGCCCAACCCAACAAAAGACGACGCAGTACGCATAGGTTTGGCCTGCACCGTCCCGCGCCACATGACAGCCCCACCCCAATGGATCGGCGGCTGATCGGGATACATCTGCGCGCGGATTGCTGAGTGGATACCATCGGCGGCGACCAAGACCGCGCCTGTCTCGGTGTGGTTTGCACCCGCTGCGTGCACTGTAGCCACCACACCAGCGCTGTCTTTGGTATAGCCTGTGACCTTAGCCCCGAGCTGAACCGCGTCCGCCCCTGCCCGGCTGATCAGCGTGTCGTAAAGCAACATGTGAAGCTGCCCGCGATGCACGGCATATTGCGGCCAGTTGTAGCCCGCACCCAACCCGCGCGGTTCGGCATAGACCTCGCGCCCGTTTAAGCCGACCAGCGCCCACTCCTCGGCAGGCAGACCAACCTTGTCCAATTCATCGGCTGTGATTCCAAGATCGAACAGTTCGCGCACGGCGTTGGGCTGCAGGTTGATGCCCACACCTAATGGTTTCATCTCGCGCGCGGCTTCGAACACGGTAAAGGGCACACCGATCTGGTGCAGCGTCAGTCCAAGCGTCAAACCCGCGATACCGCCCCCGGCGATGATGACCTTGCTGTCGAACATATTGGCGTTCCCCATGGTTTCCGCTGATTTACGGCTAGGTTTTAGTCAAGACAACAGATCCGGCGTGCCAAGCGATGTGACCTGCGATGTCACCTCGGACGCCAAAACCAAAGCCCGTCCGGTGGCCTGCACCATCTGCGGCAGGAGCATCCATTCCAGCGACCACGCAGCGCCCGAGCGTTCCTGTTCATGGATCATGGCATGATGCATTCCTGAAAGCTGCACCGCGTTGTAGCGGGCCAGCGTGTCCAACAGCTCGGCCTGAACCGGATTCTGCTTGTGTGGCATGGCCGACGACCCGCCGCCCCCTGCTATGGTGATTTCGTCAATCCCCTGCTGGGCCATCAAGCAGATGTCCTGCCCCATCTTGCCCAAGGTTCCCGTGACAAGCGACAAGAGCGACGCAGCTTCCGCCATCCCGTCGCGCATCGCGTGCCAGCTTTGCGGTGTGGCGGATAGCCCAAGGTCAGCCGCAACTGCTATGCAGACGGCCTCTGCGCCGTCTCCCAACGCCGCGCGATCCCCAGCCGCTCCTCCGATCTGCACCAGCGCCACACGAGGGCGCAGTTGTGCCATCCTTTCTTGGTGTGAAACCAGCGGTAGACGCCACGTTTGCAACCGATCTGCCACAGAGATCGGCATCGCCGCCTGCATACGCGTCCGCCCCATCAAAGGGGTTGTCCCGAAACGGTCTTCCAAAGCCTCAAGATCCGAAACCAATTGCACCAGTCGTTGGTCGATCAGGTCCAAACTCCGCACCAGCGACAAAACCGTCGCCGTATCGATCACATCCTGCGACGTCGCGCCTTGGTGGATCGCTTTGGCACCCGTCCGCTGTTTCAGCAGGCGCACCAAGGCAGGAACACAAACCCCGTCCTGCGCCGTCCCGTCGCGCAGTTCTTCGGGTGCAAGGGTCACGCCGTCAATGGCAGCTGCCGCCAATGCACCATTCGTTTCGGTCCAGAAGCCCGCCTGATGCCCATGTCGAGACCACGCCGCCTCGAACGCGATCATATGCGAAAGCTGCGCTTCGGCGGACCAAAGCGCAGCGATTTCGGCATCGGCAAACAAACCAGACAACCAAGGATGGTCAAAAACGCCTGTCATCACAGGTCAAGAAACACCGTTTCGCCTTCGCCCTGAAGCCGAATATCGAACCGATAGCTGCCATCGCCGGTTTTCTTGGCAATAAGCGTGTCCACGCGGGGTCGCTGTTCGATGCGGGCCAGCAGCGGATCGGCGCTGTTATCTTCGTCATCGAAATAGATGCGGGTGTTGAGGCCAATATTGATCCCCCGCGCCACGATCCAGATCGAGACATGCGGCGCGAACACCAGACCATTCCGGCCCTTTACCGTACCCGGCTTGATGGTGCCCAGCGTGTATTCACCCGTATCCTTGTCAGCGGCGAACCGGCAAAATCCCGACACTTTGGGATCAGCCCCATCCTGACCGGGATACACACCTGCTGCATCGGCCTGCCAGCTTTCCAGCATTGCGTCGCGCATCGCCCAGCCAGTACCGTCATAGATCGACCCGACGATGGTGATCACCTCACCCTTGGCGCCGTCTTCGATCGGGCTTAAGCCAAGATCTTCGGGATAGACACCTTCGACACCAGCGAATGTCGGGATGCAACCGATATGGACATAAGGACCAGCAGTTTGGCTGGGTGTTTCCACCAGAATATCAAGCGGTTGTGTCATGACTTACATCCCTTCCGGCTTATTTTCGAACATCGTCTGACGGCGCCCGCGCAGGACGATGTCGAACTTATAGGCCAAGTAATCCATGCCCCGCGAATTCTGCATATCGAGAGGGGCAACCAACCGGTCCAACTGACTGCGATCCCGAACCGTCGCGGCAATCGGGCAGAGGTCGATCAACGGATCGCCTTGGAAATACATCTGACTGATAAGCCGTTGACCAAAAGCATGACCGAAGATCGAAAAGTGAATGTGCATCGGACGCCAGTCATTGGCGCGGTTTGGCCATGGATACGCCCCGGGACGGATGGTCATGAATTCGTAATATCCGTTCTCATCCGTGATCGTCCGCCCGCAACCGCCGAAGTTGGGGTCGAGCGGCGCGAAATACGTATCCTTGATGTGCCGATACCGCCCGCCTGCATTGGCCTGCCAAATTTCGACCAGCGTATGCGGTACAGGGCGCCCCAATTCATCCAGCACCCGGCCGTGCACGCGGATGCGTTCCCCTACGGCCAATGCCTTGCCTTGGGTGTAGTTGCTGATCAGGTTGTTATCGAGCGCCCCAAGCCGGTCATGCCCAAAGCGTGGGCCGGTTTCTTCGCTGGGGGTTGATTCCATTGACAAAAGAGGCAGCGACGGGGACCGTGTGATCGACGTCTTGTAATCCGTGTAATACGGGTCCGGATGCACCTCGCGGCGTCGCGGCATCAGGGCTGCGGTGTCAGTCATCGGATCTCTCCATTTCTGCGTAAGTCTGTTTGGCCAGCTTGATGGCGTGGTTGGCTTTGGGCACGCCGGCATAAATCGCGACATGCTGGAACGCCTCCATCACGTCCTGTTTGCTGGCTCCGGTCCGCGCGGTCGCGCGTATGTGCATTGGGATTTCCTCAAAATTTCCAGTGGCCGCCAAAAGCGCCAGTGTGAGCATCGACCGTTCCCGGCGGCTGATCCCATCAGACGACCAGACGGTGCCCCAAGCTCCTTCGGTGATCAGTGTTTGAAATGGCAGATCGAAATCAGTTTTGGCCGCTTCAGCGCGGTCGACATGGACATCGCCTAAGACCTCGCGACGAGTTTTCATACCTTGGTCGAACCGGTCAGACATGGCCCACCTCCTTGAGGAACTCCGAGATCAGCGCACCCACATGTTCGGGCGCTTCAATACAAGGTAAATGGCCTGCGTCCGGGATCACGTGGAAGGCCGCGTTGCACAGGTTTGCTGTGCCTTGCACCATTTCGGGTGTGGTGGAGCCATCCTCTGCCCCGGTCATCGCCATGACAGGAAGGGCCAAATTGGAAGTCGATTGAGTGAAATCCGCACCGGCAATTGCGGCGCAGCATCCGATATACCCTTCGATCGGGGTGCGGGTCAGCATATTCCGCCACGGGGCAAGCCGCGCTGCATCATTGCGCATCTCAGGCGCGAACCAACGGTCAAGAATGGCATCGGCCATCGACCCGATGCCGCCAGCCCGCAATCCTGCGATCCGATCCTGCCACATCTCGGACGAACCAATCTTGGCAGCCGTATCCATCAGGACCAAGGCACGTATGATATCAGACCGGCGCGCAGCCAGCCCCTGCCCGATTAACCCACCAATGGACAGACCGACAAATGCGATGTTCTGCAGACCCAGCGCATCGATCACCGCTTCAGCATCAGACACAAGCGTGTCCATGTCATAGGGCGCATCCGGGCAATCCGACAGCCCGTGCCCCCGTTTGTCAAAACGAACAATCCGCATCCCCTTGGGCAGAAACGGCAAGAGCGGGTCCCAGACACGCATATCGGTGCCAAGTGAATTGGCCAACATAACAACGGGTCCTGTGTCCGGCCCTTCCACCTGCACGTGCAGCGTGACGCCATGCGATGTGACTGTTCTCATATGTGCAAATCTCCCCATCTCTACTTTCGCATTTCTTTTGCTGTCTGAAAATTATAATCTTGAACCGTTTAGTTAACCCATGAGTTATACATGATCGACCCCCGCATCCGCCTGCGCCATTTGCGGTGTTTTCTTGAAACCGCGCGCCTTGGGTCGCTCTCCGCCGCCGCCAATGCACTGAACGTCTCGCAGCCAGCCGTGTCAAAAACCATTCGGGAATTGGAAGAGGTGTTGGGCAAACCCCTGTTTGACCGGTCGCACCGAAGGTTGGCGCTGACGACAGTTGGCAGGGTGTTCCAGCAACATGCGGGCGCGGCAATGACAGAGCTGTCGCGGGCGCAGTCGTTGGTCAAGGACACTCCTTCGCAGATTACCCGCCTGTCAGTCGGGGTTCTACCCACCGCCGCCACTTCGCTGATGCCACGCGCTGCCTTGGCGTTTCGGGACACACATCCAAATTGCCTGCTGCGCGTGAGCACCGGGCCGAATTGGCTTTTGATGTCACAGCTTCGGGACAGCAGTCTTGATCTGGTTGTTGGCCGCATGGGTACAGCCGAAGTGATGCAACACCTGTCCTTCCATCATCTCTACTCTGAAGACATTGCAGCCGTTGTGCGCCCAGATCATCCGCTTACGCAAAAGCCCCAGCCATTGGACGCGCTGGACGGCTACCCGCTTCTTTTGCCACCACCGGGAGCTGTGATTGCCCCGCTTGTCCGAGCACTTCTATCCCGGCACGGCATCGCGGCCCAAAGCGCTGCGTTCGAGTCGGTCTCACTCGCCTTTGGGCGGCGTGTCGTGCAGTCATCAGATGCGGTCTGGTTCATATCCCGCGGGGTGGTCGAAGACGAACTGGACGCAGGCACGCTGAGCGCCCTGCCCCTCGGAAATGACCTGCGCGGCGGACCCATCGGCGTTTCGATGCGGGCGGATGGTATCTTAACGGATGAGCAAACCGGCCTCATTCATGCGCTCGAGGATGCAAGAACGGCGTTGCGCCCCTTGGTCCAATCCCCAACCTAGAACGGCAACCCGATATAGTTCTCGGCCAAATCACGCCGGGCGGTTTCCGATTGTGACAGATGGCGCAGCGTCGCCTTCCGCATCTGGGCGGCAAAGCTGTCTTCTCCGTCGAACTGATGCAGCATAGTCGTCATCTGCCAGCTAAATCGCATCGCCTTCCAAATCCGCAACAGCGCCCGCTCCGAATAGGCATCGATCCCGGTTGTATCGCCCTTTTTCAACGCGCCGATCAACGCTTGATACAGATAGTGCACGTCTGAAACGGCAAGGTTCAGCCCCTTGGCCCCGGTTGGCGGCACGATGTGCGCGGCATCGCCCACTAGGAACAATCGCCCCCAGCGAAGCGGTTCACTGACAAACGACCGCAACGGAGCGATGGATTTTTCGATTGATGGTCCGGTCTCCATTTTGTCGGCCACCTCGGACGGAAGGCACGACTTCAAAGTGGTCCAGAAACGCTCATCGCTCCAGTCTTCAACTTTGTCGGTCAAGGGTACTTGTACATAGTAACGACTAAGCGTTTCGCTCCGCATCGACGCCAATGCAAATCCATTCGAGGAATTGGCGTAGATCAGTTCTTCATGAGCAGGCCTTGTACGCGACAGAATACCCAGCCAGCCGAAGGGATAGACGCGTTCAAACTCGCGACGTTTGGCTTCGGGAATTGTTTTGCGGCTGACCCCGTGAAACCCGTCACATCCAGCCACATAGGTGCACTCCAACCGTTTCCGCGCGCCGTCTAACGTATATTCGACATAAGGCGCGTCAGTATCAGCATCGTGAATGACAACCTCCTCGACCCCGTGGATGATCGTCGCCCCTAACGCATCCTGCGCGTTGTAAAGATCCGCCGTGACCTCGGTCTGGCCGTAGACCATGACAGACGAGCCGGTGAGTTCCTTAAAGTCGATATGGACCATCAGATCGTCATCGGTCAGGTAACAGCCTTCATGTGGGATGCCTTCGCGCGCCATCCGATCGCCCACACCGGCCTCGCGCAGCATCTCCACCGTGCCCGCTTCAAGCACACCCGCCCGAATGCGCGACAACACATGGTCACGCGTTGCCCGCTCCAGCACCACCGTTGCAACCCCTGCCTGGTTCAGCAATTGCGATAGCAAAAGGCCCGACGGCCCACCGCCAATGATAGCGACTTCGGTTTTCATGGCAGCACTCCTCCAAAAGCTGACGACTCTGATAGGCAGCAAAGCGACATTGGATAATGGCACCAAAGAGCAGGCTATGGTAATAATCGAACATGTCTGCACAAAACACCATTCCCGCCTTTGGGCTATATGGCGAACAAGGGCCTTTCCCAGATGTCATCCATTTTGAAGACTTCTCGGTACGCGCGCCGATCAATAACTGGCGGATCATGCCGCACAGACACAGCCAGATGTCGCAGTTGTTCATGGTGGAAAAGGGCTGGATCAACGCGACAGTGGACGGTGAAAAATTCAAAGTGAAAGAGATGGATTTTCTCTATATTCCAGAACATTGCGCGCATGAATTCACTTTCAAACCCGGTTCTGAGGGCAAGATTTTTTCTTACCCCGTCAGCATCGTACGCACGATCTCTCCGGCGACTGATCAAATCCTGACGGCCCTTTCAAAACCTTTTGTCGGGCGCGTCGATCAAGCCCTAGAACGGGTGACCCAATTTCTGTGCGAAACCGTTGATGGCGCCAGCCTTTTCCGCGCACAGCAAGTTGTCGGATTGGCACATTCCGTGCTTGCCAATCTTGCCGAAACACGCCTTGCAGCACGCGCCTCCGAGCAAAGAACCAAACACGCACGCCTTTTTGCGCTGGATGACCTGATCTCGAAACACATATCCGAAGGCTGGACTGCATCAAATTTCGCAAGCGCACTATCGGTCAGTACAGGCCATCTCAGCCGTTTATGTCGCGCAGCCACCGGGATGGGCGCGACCGCCTATATCGAACAACACCAGATTCAAGAGGCCTGTCGCTTGCTCGCATTCACGCAATTGCCGGTGTCCGAAATTGGCTACCGGCTTGGCTTCATCGATCCGTCCTATTTTTCCAAACGGTTCCGCGCCGCACGAGGGCAGACGCCTTCGGACTACCGCGCTCTTTTCACGAACTAAGAACCCGCTCGGCCAAAGTTTTGATCCGCGTGGGATCAGGATGCAGGTCGGCGACCAAAGCGCATTTGGCCCAGCACGCGCGGAAGAGCAGCCACGCCGTCGCTTGCGCAAAACCATGCGCCTCACGCTCCGAATCGTCGGTCATACGCATACGGTCGCGCCATTCGACCCATGTGGCAAGATCGGAGCGAACTATGTCAGATGCACCACCAAGCTCTTGAACCAAATCTACAAACTGATCCGCCCCTGGTCCCTTCAGACCCCGCGTGGCTATGCTACGTTCGTGGATGCCGTTGGCGCCCTCGTAGATTGAGGTGATCCGCGCATCGCGCCAAACCTGCCCCATTTGGTATTCGTTCAAATACCCATATCCACCTAGGATCTGAATCCCCAGATCAGCCGCCTTGATCCCCGCTTCCGAGCTGAACACTTTGCACAAAGGGGTCAGAAACGCCACGAGGTCCGGCCGGTCGCTGCGCTCCAACTCAACAAATGCCACATGGCACATCGCGCGTGCGCCGATTGCCAACGACGATTGCTCTGCCAACATCCGTTGCACATCCGAATGGTCAATCAGCCGCGCCGGGCTGCCATCCTTGCGACGCCCTTGCACACGGTCTTGAGCGTAGGCCGTGGCAATCTGCGATGCGCGCGCGGCATGGGCGACACCTTGTAACGCCACATCAAGGCGCGCGTGGTTCATCACTGTGAACATGGCCCGCAGGCCATCGCCCTCGACCCCAATCAGTTCTGCATGGGCACCGCTGAACGCCAACTGACAGGTCGGAGATGCATGCAGCCCCAGCTTTTCCTCAATCCTCGTGACGGTCACACCCTGACCCGCCGAACACAGGAACAGCGACAGACCTTTCAGCCCGTCCTCCAAAGACCCACTGCGGGCAAGCACCAGATGCAGCACGCCCGACGACATGTTCTGATCGCCACCGGAGATGAAGACTTTTTCCCCGTCCAGCCGCCAGTCTGAACCATCTCGCACCGCCTTGCACCGAATGCCCGACAAATCAGAGCCTGCGCCTGCCTCGGTCAGGCACATGGTAGACAACACGTCGCCTGAGGCCAGACGCGGAATCCAAGCCTCTTGCTGGTCTACCGTACCGAAATGCAGCAGCGTCTCAATTGCGCCCGGCACAAGCCCGCAAACCATCTGCATGGCATGATTGGCTCCGGTAAACACCTCGGACACACCCGACGCAACAAGCGCGGATTGATCCATACCACCGAACCGTTCTGGTGCGCGCAAACCCTGCCATCCACCTTCCGCAAGCTGGGCGTAGGCGTCGCGAAACCCGTCGGGCATCAGGACACGACCATCTACCAACCGTGCGCACTGCTCATCGCCAATCGCGTTCAGCGGCGCCAGAACACCTTCGGCAAACTGTGCGAAATGTCCAAGGATGTCAGAAGCCAGCCCATCGTCCCAGCCGTCGACGCGACGCGCGTCAGCCACGTGCCTTAGGGAAAACAGAATATCATCCGTCGGCGCGATGAAATCGGTCATGGATCAGGCGCTCTTGTCCGTAACACCCAGCAGACGCATCGCATTTTCCTTTAGGATCAGAGGTCGCACCTCGTCCTTGAAAGGCGCATCGGCAAAATCCTTAAGCCAACGGTCCGGAGTGATGGCAGGCCAATCTGATCCGAACAGCATCTTCTTCTTCAGGATCGAATTGGCGTATTTGATGAAGATCTCCGGAAAGTATTTCGGCGACCATCCAGACATATCGAAATAGACATTCGGCTTGTGCTGCGCGACGGCCAATCCCTCTTCGGTCCAGGGGAAACTTGGATGCGCGAGAATGATCGGCATGTCTGGGAAATCGACCGCCACATCGTCCAGATGCATCGGGTTCGAATACTTGAGCCGCATACCCATGCCCCCGCGCATACCAGATCCTACCCCTGTCTGACCGGTGTGGAACAAGGTGATCACGCCTTCCTCGGCACAAGCTTCAAGCACGGTGTAACACGCTTCGCGGTCATTGGGGAAAAACCCCTGCATCGTCGGGTGGAACTTGAAGCCACGCACTCCAAACTCGCGCACCAGTCGCCGCACCTCCCGCGCACCAGCCTTGCCTTTGTGCGGATCAATCGAGGCAAACGGGATCAGGATATCGTCATTCTCGGCGCAAAGCTGGGCAACTTCTTCGTTGGAATAGCGGCGAAATCCAGTTTCGCGTTCGGCATCAACCGGAAAGATCACAGCCGCAATGTTGCGCTCGCGGTAGTAATCTGCGGTGTCCTGAACCGTCGGCAACATACCCTCTGCGCCTGCCGGATTCTTGAAGTAAGCGGCCATGCCGGACTGGAATTCATTATACCCATCATCCCGGCCGTGATTGCAGGGCTCTTCCGCATGCGTATGAAAATCAATGGCTTGGACCTTAGAAAAATCGACCATGATCGTCCTCCCGACGTATGAAATACCCCAATCTAAAAAACGCTATACAGCAAAACCGTTTACATATACAACAAATCTAATCGAAAGATTGGGGAGGATCACATGCACGATGGCGCAGCTCGCTCCGGCGCGGTCACACGTGTCGAAATCGACGGTGACATTGCAACGCTGATATTTGATCGCCCAGAAAAGCGTAACGCGATGAATGATGCGCTGATCGACGATCTGGACCAGTTCTTTTCCCATCCACCCGAAGGTGTGAACGCCGTGATCCTACGCGGAGAAGGTGGGCACTTCTGCTCTGGCTTGGACCTTGAGGAACACGAACACCGCGCCCCGGTCGAAGGCGTTCACCATTCCCGCAACTGGCACCGCGTGTCCGAATTGATCGAATTCGGCGGCCTGCCCGTGATCTCGGTTCTGACCGGAGCGGTGATCGGCGGCGGTTTGGAAATCGCAGCCTCGACGCATGTGCGGATCGCCGAACCCACCGCCCGCTTTCAACTGCCCGAGGGCCGCCGCGGCATCTTTGTCGGAGGTGGCGCAACCGTGCGAGTTGGCCGCATCATCGGCCCTGATCGCATGCGTGAAATGATGCTGACCGGACGAAATTACGGGGCCGAAGACGCCGTTTCGCTGGGCCTCGCGCATTACTCAGTTGGCGAAGGCGAAGGGCTTGAATTGGCGAAAAAACTGGCCCGCAAGATCGCTGACAACGCACCCTTCTCAAATTACCTGATGATCAACGCCTTGGCGCGGATCGGCGACATGTCACGGTCGGACGGTCTTTTCACCGAAAGCCTTGCCGCCGCGATGTGTCAAACATCGGAGGGCGCAAAAGAAGGTCTGCGAGCCTTTCTCGAAAAGCGCGAACCGGTTTTCAGAAAGTAAGACGGAGGGACTTGGTCGATCTTTGAACCGTGGCATGAGGGAAAATGGAGATGCACGTTTCTACCACCACCTGACCAGTGGAGACATTCCGTTCTGCAGAGGAAAATATCTAATGCATCGGAGTGTTCGTCAAGAAACACCGAAATAACCAACAAATCTGGGAGGATTTACCATGAAGAGAAGAAGCTTTGTAAAAAGCGCGCTACTTGGCGCCGCCACTGCACTCACGGTGTCCGGCGCGGCTTATGCGCAGGACGTGACACTGCGCCTGCACCAGTTCCTGCCGCCACCCGCGCCAGTGCCCGCACAGATCCTGAAGCCTTGGGGCGCGATGGTCGAAGAGGCCTCTGGTGGCCGCATCAAGATCGAACATTTCGACGCCATGTCGCTTGGCGGTCGTCCGCCCGAATTGATGGATCAGGCACGTGACGGCGTGGTCGATCTCGCGATGACCGTTGTGGGCTATACCCCCGGCCGCTTCCCGCGCACCGAAGTGTTCGAATTGCCGTTCATGATGACAAATCCGGTCGCGACCGCCAAAGCCTATTGGGAAATGGTCGAGACCGATTTCCAGAACAACGAATACAAGGACATGAAGGTTCTGGGCGCGTGGGTCCACGGCCCCGGAGTGATCCACTCAGCCGATGGCGTGACCAACCTTGAGGACATGGATGGGCTAACCTTGCGTGGCCCGACCCGGATCATCAACGACCTGATGGCTGAACTGGGCGCAGAACCCGTGGGCATGCCGCTCCCAGCGATCCCCGAGGCGCTGTCCAAGGGCGTCGTCAAAGCGACCGTGATCCCGTGGGAGGTGACCACCGCAATCCGCCTTTCGGAACTGGTGAGCAACCACACAGAATTCACAGGCGACGAGTCGCTTTACACCGCAGCCATCGTTCTGGTGATGAACAAGGCCAAGTACGAAGCCTTGCCCGACGATCTGCGTGCGATCATTGACGCGGAATCCGGCGCAAAGCTTTCGGCGTTCGCCACACAAGTGATGTGGGATATGGATGCCCCGGCGCGCGAAATCGCCGTGAACGCTGGCAACACTATCGTGCAACTCGATGAAGCCGAAGTTGCCCGCTGGAAAGAAGCTTCCCAGCCGGTGATCGACCGCTGGATCGCCGATATGGACGCCAAGGGCATCGACGGCGCAGCCCTGATCGAACAGGCCAAATCGCTGATCGCCAAGCACGGCGGCTAACGATTTCGAACAGCAGATAGCAATGGGCCGTGTCACAGCGGCCCACTGTTCCGCGAAGGAGAATGGCATGTATCGGCGACTTCAGAACCTTGTCGAATTCATTGCCCGCGTACTGGCGATCGCGGGTGGGTTTGTGCTTCTGTGCCTGATCGTGCTGACCTGCGTTTCCATCATCGGCCGCGCGTTGGTCCCTTTGGACATCGGCCTTGGCCCGATCCGCGGAATCTATGACATGACAGAAATCGGAATGGCGGCCGCGATCTTTGCGTTCCTGCCTTGGGCGCAACTGAGCGAAGCACACGCCCGCGTCGACCTCTTCCAACCGATCATGCCCAAGTCTATGGATCGGTTTCTGGACCTCGCCTTCAACCTTGCCATGCTGTTGGTCGCGGCCGTCGGAACATGGCGCTTGTATCTTGGCATGCAGGACAAACTGTCTTTCGGCGAAACCACCCTGATCGCGCAGATCCCGGTCTGGCAAGGCTATGCCGCCAGCCTGCTTGGTGCGATGGGGTTCATCATCGTTGCCGCCTTTTGCGTGCTGCGCTCCGGGCGGCGCATGGCCGGACTGCCGGACTAGGAACCACATCATATGACGAATATCGAACTGGCGCTCTGGTCCTTTCCCGTTCTTCTGATCCTCGTCTTCCTGCGGGCACCTATTGCATTGGCAATGATCGGTGTCGGCGTTGGCGGCACATATCTGGTGATCGGGTCGTCGATGATGACACTGAACCAACTGAAAACGCTAACGTATGGCACGTTTTCCAACTATTCTTTTTCGATCATCCCGCTGTTTCTGCTGATGGGCCAATTTGCGACCCTGTCCGGCATGTCCGCAGCCCTGTTCCGCGCCGCCGAAAGCTTTCTTGGTCACCGCAAGGGCGGCGTCGCCATGTCGGCAGTAGGCGCGTGCGCCGGGTTCGGCGCAATCTGCGGATCGTCGCTGGCCACCGCCGCCACGATGGGACAGGTCGCCCTGCCCGAATTGCGTCGCTATGGCTACCCGGGGTCACTGGCAACCGGTGCTTTAGCGGCTGGGGGCACCTTGGGCATCTTGATCCCGCCCTCAGTGATCCTTGTGATTTACGCTATTCTTGCCGAGCAGAATATCGAAAAACTGTTCGTCGCCGCGCTGATCCCCGGCATTCTTGCCGCCATTGGCTATATGATCGCAATCTCCGTGTGGGTCCGCATGTCCCCCAATAGCGCAGCCGTCAAAGACCGCGTGCCGTGGGGCCAGCGGATGAAGGCACTGGGTCAGGTCTGGCCCGTCATCCTGATCTTCGTCGCGGTTGTGGGCGGCATCTATGCCGGCATCTTCACCCCGACCGAGGCCGCCGCTGTCGGCGCGGCGGGAACCGGGCTCGTTGCTTTGGCTTCGGGACAGATGAACTGGTCCAAGCTCAACCAAGCGATACTGTCGACTGCCGCCTCCTCGGCGATGATTTTCCTCATCATCCTTGGCGCAGGCATCTACAATAACTTCCTCTCGCTGACCCAACTGCCACAAACCGCGTCAGTCTGGGTCGGGGATCAAGGCTTCTCACCATGGTTCGTGCTGACCATTGTGCTTATCATGTACCTAGTCTTCGGCTGCGTAATGGACAGCCTCTCGATGGTCCTGCTGACCGTCCCGATCATCTTCCCGATCATGTCCATCCTCGACTTCGGGATGAGCGTCAACGATTTCGGTCTCTGGTTCGGCATCCTTGTCCTCATCGTGGTCGAGGTTGGGTTGATCACACCGCCAGTGGGGATGAACCTTTTCATCATCAATTCGATGGCAAAGGAAACGCCCATTGGCCAGACCTACAAAGGCGCCCTTCCCTTTGTCCTGACCGACATGGTGCGCGTGGTGATCCTTGCAGCTTTCCCGCCAATCACGCTCTGGCTGGTCTGGGTTATCGACGCGTTGTGACCTGTGTCCCTAGCGCCATGGTCCCCATGGCGCAGGGGACGCCCTGACGCTGGACAGCGCCCCGTCGCTACGGCACATCTAGGCTCCATGACCCCCACAACGCGAGTGCAGTATGTCAGACCGTCCCAACGTCCTTTGGATCATGGCAGATCAGCTGCGCTTCGATTACCTGAGCTGCTACGGCCATCCGCACCTGCACACACCTCATATTGACGCCCTCGCCCAGCGCGGAGTGCGCTTTACCAATGCCTACGTGCAATCGCCCGTCTGTGGACCGTCGCGCATGTCCGCCTATACCGGACGCTATGTGCACAGCCACGGATCAACCTGGAACGGCATGCCCCTGCGCATAGGCGAACCGACCTTGGGCGATCACCTGCGCGAGGCAGGATCACGCGCGGTGTTGGTGGGAAAGACGCATATGAAGGCTGACGCCGAAGGCATGGCGTGGTTGGGGATCGATCCAAATAGCGAAATCGGAGTGCGCCGCGCCGAATGCGGATTTGAACTCTTCGAACGCGATGACGGCCTGCACCCCGACAGTGCGCGACAAAGCTGGTCCGCCTATGACGACTACCTTGTGGCGCACGGGTATTCCTCGGACAACCCATGGGGGGATTTTGCCAATTCCGGTGTCGATGCCGATGGCGAATTGCTCTCTGCGTGGTTGCTCAAGAACTCCCGGCTTGCGGCAAACGTACCCGAGGAACACTCTGAGACAGCCTACATGACCAACCGGGCGATGGACTTCATGCAAGCGGCACAAAAAGACGGCCAGCCGTGGGTCTGCCACCTTAGCTATATCAAGCCACACTGGCCCTATATCGTGCCTGCGCCGTACCACGATATGTACGATGAACGGCACATCATCGATCCGGTGCGTTCCGACTTGGAACGCGCCACCGACCACCCCCTGATGCAAGCCTACCTGAACGCCCGCGTTTGCCGCAGCTTTGCGCGGGATAACGTACGCGACCATGTGATCCCGGCGTATATGGGACTGATCAAACAGTTGGACGACAATCTGGGGCGCCTGTTCCAATGGATGACCGACACAGGCGTTGCCGAGAACACCATCATCGCCTTCACTTCGGATCACGGCGATTACATGGGCGACCATTGGATGGGTGACAAGGATTTCTACCACGACGTGGCGGTAAAAGTGCCTTTGATCCTCTACGATCCACGCCCCCAAGCCAACGCAACCCGCGGACTGGTGTCTGACGCGCTGGTCGAGATGATCGACCTTGCACCGACCTTCCTGTCAGCCGTCGGAGGTGTTCCGAAACCGTACGTCCTCGAAGGCCGCGACCTGACGCCGATTTTGCACGGTGCCGAAGGATTTTCCCGCCAATATGCGATCAGTGAACATGACTACCACTGGTCCGAAATGGCGCGATCCCTTGGCGTCCCGCAGGAACATGCACACACCAAAATGATCTTTGACGGGCGCTGGAAATACATCCGGTGCGAAACCTTTCGTCCAATTCTGTTCGATCTGGAAACCGACCCGCAGGAACTGACCGATCTGGGCGCGTCAGACCTGCCAGAACATCAAGCAGTCCGTGCCCGGATGGAAGGTGCCCTTCTCGACTGGGCCACGCGGCATCACACAAGGATCACTGCCACACCGCAGGTGCTCGAGGGCCAGAAAGTTGCGGCCGATGTCGGTATCCTCATTGGGTTCTGGGATGAACAGGAATACGAGGCCGAAACAGGCAAACCCTTCGACAGCCTAAAACCCGTCGGCTGCCCAAACTGATCTGCACGTTTAGACCGAAATTACGCCCGGGCCACCGATGTGCAAATGGCGAGCGGCATCCGCGAAGTTTGCGCGCATGGCCCGCTGGTTCAAAGACCCCTTTTCAGTGATCTCGCCCTTGTCGAAACTCGGTGCTTCGGTCAGCACAAAAATGCGCCGAACGCGGCTGGCCGACCCTGTCGCAGACTTCGCGGCTTGCGCCAGCCTTTCGCCCAATGCCGCAGTCAAATCCGCCTCATCCATCTTGGCTGCGCGCTCGGACAGCAGCACCAACGCCCCTAGTTCGGCTTCGTTCTCGCCTGTGATCACCGCGTCGCGGATCAACCCATCCATCGCATCCACCAACGATGCGCGGACCGAACCCACCGCAACCCAAGTGCCCGTGTTCAGCTTGAAGTTTTCGGCCACGCGCCCGTCGAAAAAGAAGCCCTTGCTCAGATCATCCGGGTCCGCGGGGCGCAGCGCATCGCCCATGCAATAGTAACCCTCTTCGTCAAAGGCTTGACGGGTTTTTTCCGGATCACCGTAATACCCCGGCGTGATGCTCGGTCCTTTAAGGCGCAACTCCAACTTGCCACTGTTCGGCACCAGTTTGAGCAGCAAACCACGAGACGGCACACCGACGTTACCGGACTTGTCCTGAACTTCCGTGCAAGCCAACGCAAAAGGCGCGGTTTCCGTTGCACCAAGCGACGTGGCCAACAGCACTTCGTGCCCGGTGGTCTTGCGTCCGATGGTGCGCAAACGGTTCCACGTGTGCTGCGCCATGCCTGCCCCGGCATAGAACATCATCTTGAGATCCTTGAAAAAGGTCTCTGCCAGATCGGCATCCTGCTCAAGCTTGTCGATCAACATGTCCCACCCAATGGGCACGTTGAAATACCATGTGCAGGACACATCCCGCAGATTGCGCAAGGTTTCGTCAAACTTGCCCGGCGCTGGTTTGCCGTCGTCAATATAATAGGTGCCACCGTTGGTCAGCACGAGATACGACACCTTGTTACCAGCAGCCGTATGGTTCCACGGTGCCCAATCCAACACAATCGGGGGCGTCTTGGTCAGAAAGCGATAGCAATCCCGAACCATCGCCTCCATCGCGCAGATCATGCCATTGGTGTTGATCACCGCTTTAGGTGATCCGGTCGATCCGGATGTGAAGAGGTACTTCACAACCTTGTCGGAATTCACGTCACGACGGGCCTTTTTGGCCAATTCCGCGTCACCGTTCAACAGATCGTCAAACAGAATTGCCCCGCCTATCACATCTTGCACGGCGAGCACGTAACGGCCGTCAGCCGCAATCGCTTCCAATGCCGGAGCAAATGCGGCTGCGCGATCGGCAAAGATCGCACCGGGGTTCAGCGTCGCTGCAATATCCCTCAGCTTGCCATGATCCTTCGACACAAGCGAATAGGCCGGAGACACCGGTGCATAAGGGATACCGACGTAGAAACACGCGGCCCCTAACAACGCGTGTTCAAGGCTGTTTTCGGACAGGATCAACAACGGCCGGTCCGGCCCCAGCCCCAATGACAGCAGCGCGCCCCCAATGCGACGGGCCTGGTCCCGGGCTGTCCCGTAGGTGATGCGCACCCACTCGCCGTCCGCCCCTCGCCGGGCAATCCATGGCTGATCCGGCGTTTGATCGGCCCATTTGTCGAGATAGTCCGCCAATGTGGGAAGATAGCCTGTAAGCTCATCCGCTTGGCGCATGACAATCGTACCATCGTCGCGGGTTTCGATCTCGAATTCCGGACTCCAGAAATCACTGCCGATCAAATCTGTCTTGATGTTCATGGCCTCCCCCCCTTGGAAACCGTTATCGCGGTGCCATGCGGATCGCGCCGTCAAGGCGGATCACTTCACCATTCAACATCGAGTTCCGCGCAATGTGGGAAACCAGCGCGGCGTATTCCGCCGGATCGCCCAAACGCGTCGGGAACGGCACCTGCGCCCCAAGGGACACCTGCACCTCTTCTGGCAAACCATGCAGCATCGGTGTCATGAAAAGGCCAGGCGCAACCGTACAGACGCGCACGCCCTTGTTCGCCAGGTCGCGCGCCATCGGCAAGGTCATCGAAGCGATCCCACCTTTGGACGCGGCGTAGGCCAACTGACCCACCTGCCCGTCAAACGCCGCGACGGAAGCCGTATTGATAATGACACCACGCGCGCCATCAGCCCCCACCGGATCAGAGGCCACCATGCGTGCGGCGGCTTGGCTTGCGCAGTTAAAGCTGCCAATCAAATTCACCCGAATGGTGCGGTCGAACATGTCCGGATCATGCGGCACGCCCCGTGACACTGTCTTGGCAGCACTGCCAATGCCCGCGCAATTCACCAAAACCCGAGGCACACCGTTTGCAGCAACCGCGATGTCCAGACCCGCGGCCACCGACGCAGGATCACTCACATCTACATGCGCGAATGTCCCACCAATGGCAGCGGCATGTTCAGAGGCCAGCTCCGCATTCATGTCGAACAATGTGACCTTCAACCCGTCCTCGGCCAAACGCCGAGCCGTCGAAGCCCCCAAGCCAGATGCCCCTCCGGTAACAATTGCACCACAACCGGCCCAGTCCTGCATCGTCACACCTCACTGGCTCTTATTTTCGCAAGCAGCGACATCAGTGTTGCTTTCTCGTCGTCATTCAAATTGGACAAAAGCCGTTCCTCATGTGACCGCACCGCAGCACGCGCATCGGCATAGGCCTTGGCACCGGCATTTGTGGGAACCAATGCCTGAACACGGCGATCCCCCGGCACATTGGTCCGCTTCAGAAGACCACGCCCTTCCAGTTCATCGACAATGGCCACAAGACCCGAGCGTTCGATTCCAAGCATCCGCGCCAGACCGCTTTGCGTCACGTTCGGGTATTGCACGACCAAAGAAAGCGCCGAAAACACGCGTGGCGCAAAGCCGTCTTCACCCAGCGCACGCCTGAAATCCGCTTGTACGATCACGTAGGCACGTTTCAGATTGTAGCCGATGAACTCCTCAAGGTCCGGCGTTTCCACAAGGGTCTCGTCTTCGGTCTGCCGGTTGGTCTTGCGCAGCGATGCCATGGGCCATCTCCTGTTGTCGTCGGGACAAATATCCCATATTGTTAATCTAGTAAACAGTTTATAATCGAAAGGGTCTCGATGATACTGCCACAGCCCAAGCTCGATCACGTCTGCACTCTCAACGTGTCGCTTGATCCGATACGTGAAATGGGTGCAGGCCGCGCCGGGGCTCGGCGCATCATACCAATCGTTGGCGGCACCGTCACCGGACCGCGCATCACTGGGCGCATCTTAAATATCGGCGCGGATTGGCAGACGCTATTTGCCGATGGCCTGGCCGAGCTCGACACGCGCTACGCGATGGAAACCGACGACGGCGCGACCATCGAAATCGTCAATTACGGCTTCCGCCACGGCCCTAAAGATGTGCTGGAGGCCGTGGCACGCGGCGAACCCGTAGATCCCGCCTCCTATTACATGCGCACCCATGCCCGGCTTGAAACTGGCGACCCGCGATATGATTGGGTCAACCGCACGCTCTTTATTGGTGTCGGAGCTCGAAACCAAAGCAGCGTTCAAGTCGAACTTTATGCGATCACCTAACCCGCCTTGTGGGCTGCGATATCCTTGGCAATCGCCTCTTTATAGAGCGCGCGGATACGGTGCGTCAGCGCGCGATCAACTGATCCAATTGTTTTGCCATCAATCGACGCCACCGGCGTCTGCGCCCCAAACGTCCCGGTCAGAAACGCCTCATCCGCTGAATACGCTTCGTAAAGCGAATAATTCTTCTCGAACACCGGAATCCCATCTTCGCGGCACAGGTCGATCACCTTCTGCCGCGTGACTCCATTCATGCAATAGTCCCCGGTCGAGGTCCAAACCTCGCCCTTGCGCACAATGAAGAAGTTGCAGGCGTTTGCGGTGTTCACAAACCCATGCGGGTCAAGCATCAACGCCTCGTCTGCCCCTGCCGCCTCGGCCTGAAGGCAGGCGATCACACAGTTCAGTTTGGAATGGCTGTTGAACTTGGCGTCCTGACTGTGCGGCAGCCCCCGCACCTGTGGGACCGAGGCCAACCGAATACCCTGCGCCTGCAAGGTCTGAGCGGGTTTTGAATGCTCCATGATGATCACCAGAGTCGGCCCCGACCGGGACAAACTCGGATGCTGGAACGGTTTCACCTTGGTGCCCCGCGTCAACATCAACCGGCAATGCACATCCGTGGTCATTCCGTTTGCCTCTGCCGTTATCCGCAGCGCTTCGGCAATCCCGTCGCGGTCCATTCCGACATCAAGGCCAACCGCGTAGCAGCTGTCGAAAAACCGATCCATGTGTTCGTCAAAGAATGCCCAAACGCCGTCATAAAGGCGCATTCCTTCCCACATGCCATCACCCAACAGGAACCCAGAATCGTAGACCGACACCTTTGCGTCCTCGCGCGGGAAAAGCTCTCCATTGATGTAGATAAGAATATCGCGGTTACGGGCGTCCTCTTCAGCGTCATGGGTTGTGGTGTGATCGGTCATCGCGCCCGCTCCATCAGGTTCAATAGCTGTTCTTCGGTCAGCGCCACCGGGTTCGCCTTCATCGACGATGAACTCACCGCATCCCGCGCGGCCTTAGCCCGCGTTGCCTCAGTGATGCCTTGCGCATCCAGCCCCGGTAATCCGGCTTCGCGTGACCAGTGATGCAAAGTCTCGACTGCATCCTCGGCCGCACCGCCAAAAGCTTGCGCGATCCAGCCCTGCACCTCGGCAATCCGCACCTGTAGAGCCGGATCATTCCCCGCCTCGGCATTGGCGCGCAAACCATGCGGCAACAAGGCGCCGCAAATCGCCCCATGCGCCGCATGGGACAGCCCGCCCAACGGCCCGGCCAACCCGTGTACGACGCCCAAGCCTGAATTTGCCAAAGCCAATCCACCACACAGGCTAACCCAAGCCAGCGCATCGCGTGCATCGGGGTCTTCACTTGCCACGATCTGTTGGATTGCCACCAACCCTTTGGGAATCGCATCGCGGCAGATCGTGTCGGTCAGCGGATTGGCCTTTGAGGACAAATACGGTTCGATCACCTGAGTGACCGCATCCAGACCCGACGCCAAGGTCACGCCACGCGGGCAATTATCAGTCAGCGCCGGATCGACAATCGCCAGCGTCGGCAACATGCGCGGATCGCGCAAACTCACCTTACGCTGGGCATCGGGTACCGAAATCACGGCATTCTTGGTCACTTCCGCACCGGTTCCCGCAGTTGTCGGTAATGCGGCATAAGGCAAAGGTGCGACGTCCAGCGGCAAGCCTTGTCCCACCACCTCCAAATGGTCAAGCATCGGCCGCGTCGCAGGTGTCAGCGCCGCAATCGCCTTGCCCGCATCGACCACTGCTCCCCCACCAATTGCGATGACCGCTGCAACCTGTGCGACCCGCGCTACAGCAACACCGCTTTCGATCAGTGCCACATCCGGCTCTTTCGCGACGGAAAACACCGTCACGGCAACGCCTTCGGCTTCAAGCGCATCCTTGAGCCACCCCACCCGCGCCGGGGTCGCTCCGGTGACAAGCAACACCGTTTTGCCTAGCGCAACCAGCGCAGGCACCGCCTGCACTGCTTCACCGCGTCCGAACCGGATCATGTCTGCTGTAGCAAATGCAAAGGTGGTCATGGGCACTCCTATGGTCAGGTCTCGCCCAAAGATGTGCCTGTGTTTGCCCCCCGTGTCGAGGGTCGCCGCCTAAACCGTCTGCCCCACAGCTTCACTGCGCAACCGCCCCGCCGCCATCGCAGCCAAGGCCACCATCACGGATGCCGTGCCCAGCACCAATGGCAACCCGCCCACCTGATAGCTTAGGCCGGACAGAACCGTCCCCAACAGCCGCCCACCGGCATTGGCCATGTAGTAGAACCCGACATCCATCGTAACCCGTTCACTTTGGGTAAAAGCAAGGATGAGGTAGGAATGCAGCGCCGAATTAATGGCGAACAGCGCACCGAAAACCAACAACCCGACCACCAAAGTCACTGTCAGCCACATCTGTGGCGCCGGCGACAACACCGCCGCGACAGTCAACGCCACAGGCACCGTCAACAACAGAAAAGCCCACTTCCGAGCATCCGCGATTAGCGCACCTTCGCTCCGCTCTGCCGCCCGCAAAAGCTTTGGCGTGTTCGCCTGCACGATTCCATACAGGATGATCCAAACCGCCATGAACGTCCCAATCAGGAAAAACGTCGCGCGGTTGCCCGCTTCGGTTCCGTCCGACAGCACCGCATAGAAGTAGATCGGGATACCCACAACGAACCACACATCGCGCGCGCCAAACAGGAACACCCGCGCCGCTGACAGCCAGTTCACGTTGGCGGACTTGGAAAACACGTCCGAGAACTTCGCGCCCTTACGCCCTTTCGGCAGGCCCGACGGCATGAACATGATGATTGCAAGCAGGATCACCGCCAGCACAGCCGCCATCGCGTAGATCGCCGCGACAAATCCCAGCATCGCCAAAAGTGCGGCCCCCAGCAGAAACCCTACCCCCTTTACCGCATTCTTTGATCCGGTCAGAACCGCGACCCAGCGGAACAGCCCGCCACCTTCAGTCGGGGCGAGAAGCTTGACCGCCGATTTGGAAGACATCTTGGCAAGATCTTTGGCCACGCCCGACGCACCCTGCACACACATGACAAAGGCGACCGAGGCGGTGATGGCCCAAGATGGGTCCAACTGCGCCAGCGCCAAAAGCGCCACCACCTGCAAACCAAGCCCTGCATAAAGCGTGGAGGTCAGGCCAAACCGCGCCGCGATCCATCCGGCACTCAGGTTCGTGACCATCCCGGCGATCTCATAGAGGACGAATAGATACGCCAACTGAATCGGCGAAAAACCAAGCGTGTGAAAGTGCAAGAGCACCAACATTCGCAAGGCACCATCGGTCAGCATGAACGCCCAATACGCCGCTGTGACAGCGATATAGGCGGAAAGACCTTCGGGTTTGCTCACAACCGACCGCCCACCATCAGCGCGACATCCACCAAACGGTGCGCATAGCCCATCTCGTTGTCATACCACGCATAGACTTTCACCTGCGTGCCATTCACCACCATGGTGGACTGCGCATCAACAATGGTCGACCGCGTATCGTTGGTGTAATCCGTCGACACGAGCGGGCGTTCTTCATAGCCCAGAATGTCCTTGAGCCCGCCTTCAGACGCCGCCTGGAACAGTGCGTTCACTTCCTCCACGGTGGTCGCGCGGTCCATCTCGAACACGCAATCAGTCAGCGACGCGTTCAGAAGCGGCACGCGCACCGCGTGACCGTTCAACCGCCCCTTGAGTTCGGGATAAATCAGAGTGATCGCCGTGGCGCTGCCCGTGGTTGTCGGGATCAGGGAATTCAATGCCGACCGCGCACGGCGCAGGTCTTTTGCGGGGCGATCGACGATGGTTTGCGTATTTGTGACATCATGAATCGTCGTTATTGATCCGTGACTTATGCCAATATTTTCGTGCAATACCTTCACAACCGGCGCCAAGCAATTGGTCGTACAGCTTGCCGCCGTCACGATGTCATGGGTTTCAGCATTATAGATGTCGTCGTTCACACCAAAAACGATATTCGCCGTCGGCCCGTCCTTGACCGGGGCTGAAACCACGACTTTCTTCGCTCCCATTTGAAAATAGGGCGCGATCTTCGCCTCCGTTTTAAAAACACCGGTGCAGTCAATCACCACATCGACACCGTCCATCGGCAACGCCGACAGGTCAGATGTTCCCACAAACGGCAGGCGCGCACCGTCGATGGTGATGCTGTCGGCGTCATGCGAAAACGCGGCATTCCAACGCCCGTGCACGGTGTCGAATTCGAACAGATGCGCGTGCATCTCAGGATCACCCACCGCGTCATTGATCCACGCAATTTTCGCGCCCTTCTCTAACAAGGGTTTAAGGGCAAGCTTGCCAATGCGGCCAAGCCCGTTCAGCGCGTATGTGGTCATGCCAAGGTGTCCTCTTCGTTCATTTGTCCAATGTCATCGACCGCTTTTTGCAAAGAAATACGATCAAGTGTGCTCATGGGCAGCGCCGTAAAGGCGCTGATACGATTGCGTAGCGCGCCATAGGCTGCCTGAAACGCAAGACTCCGTTGGGCGTCGGACCCCGTCGCCTTGACTGGGTCGATCATGCCCCAATGCGCGCTAATCGGCTGGCCCGACCATGCCGGGCATTCTTCGTTCGCCGCCTGATCACAGACGGTGAAAACGAAATCGAACGCAGGAGCGCCCTCACCCATGAATTCCTGCACGTTCTTGGCTCGCAAAGCAGTCACGCCATGCCCTTTTTTGCGCAGCACATCGACGGCCATCGGATTCAATTCCGAAAAAGGCCTAGTACCTGCGGAATACACATCGAACCGATCTCCGGCCATGTCGCGCAGGATCGTTTCAGCAAAGATCGACCGCGCCGAATTTCCGGTGCAAATAAAGAGAACGTTGAATTTCGAAAAAGACATGTCCGTCATTCCTTGTCCAAAGCCCACGGCCAGAGGGCTACACATGTCCGGTCTGCCCCGACAACAATCGAGCAACAGGAAATCAAGCATCCCCTGCACGTTTGTTACGTTCACATTGTAACGAAGCGATGTCCCAACCCGCGTCTGGCTCAACAATCCGGCGTCCAGCAGGTTCGACAGATAAGCCGACAGCGTGGACGGTTTGATATCCAACGCGTCAGCGATTTCGCCAGCTGGAACACTGTCAGGCAGCCGCCGCATAAGCATTCGAAAAATGGCCAACCGTTGGGGGTGGCCGAGGGTCGAGAGTTGCGAGGCGATTCTTATTTCCATATTTCGTGAATAATCGAAATATATCGCCAGTCAAGGAGTCGTTTGACCATGCACCTGCGTCATGCGCTGCGACTTTCGGATTGCGACGCGCGGCAAAACCCGTAAACCCGCATCAGACGTTCCGACCGGAGTTCCGCCATGTCGCTGCCCATCGCCCAGATCACCCCCGTGACCCAGCCACTGGTGGGCCATGTGACCCTGCCCGGTTCGAAATCGGTAACAAACCGCGCACTTCTGGTGGCGGCACTCGCCCGCGGCACCAGCCGCCTGACCGGCATCCTGCGCAGCGACGACACGCATTACATGATGACCGCCCTTCGCGCGATGGGCGTGGGCATCACCGAAATCGACGAAACGACAGTCGAGGTCACAAGCTCTGGCGCTCTGCAACCGGCATCCGAGCCGCTGTTCCTTGGCAATGCCGGTACTGCGACACGTTTTCTGACCGCCGCTGTTGCGCTGGTAAATGGCACCACAATCGTCACCGGTGACGAACACATGCAAAAACGCCCCATCGCGCCCCTGCTCGACACTTTGCAGGCAATGGGCGTCAACGCCACGTCCGAAACAGGCTGCCCGCCTGTGACTGTCAAAGGCACTGGCACTTTCCATAGCGGTGAGATTGAGGTGAGTGGAAAGCTCTCCAGCCAGTATATCTCTGCGATCATGATGTTGGCGGCGATGGGCGACGGCGAAACTCGTATCACCATCGGCGGCGGAAAGATCGGTGCGGTGGGGTATCTGCATATCACCGCAGCCGTGATGCGCGCATTCGGGGCAACCGTGGCATTCCCAGCCGAGAACCAGATTGTCGTGGCACCCGGTGGTTACAGCGCTGCCAACTACCATGTCGAACCCGACGCCAGTGCAGCGACCTATCTTTGGGCCGCTGAAAGGTTGACCGGGGGAAACATCGACATCGGTACCGCTCCCGGTGACATGAACCAGCCCGACGCCAAAGCCTATGAAATGATCGCCGCCTTCCCGCACATGCCCGCGCAAATCGACGGATCACAGATGCAGGACGCCATCCCAACCCTTGCCGTGCTGGCCGCGTTCAACGAAACGCCCGTGCGCTTTACCGGGATCGAAAACCTGCGCGTCAAGGAATGCGACCGGATCGACGCGGTACATAAAGGTCTGATGCAGGTGCGCGCAGGCCTGGCCTCGGTCGAGGGCGACGACCTGATTGTGCATGCCGATCCTGCGCTGACCAACCACACCAGCGACGGCCTGATTGACAGCCACGCCGACCACCGTATCGCCATGTGCTTTGCACTTGCCGCGATCAAGGTCGAAGGCGTTCGGATCGAAGACCCCTACTGCGTGTCCAAGACTTTCCCGAATTACTGGGACGTGCTGCGCGGGCTGGACGTGTCGGTTGACATCACCCAGCCCTGACGTCGGTCACTCTGCCGCAATCCGCGCCGCCGTTTGATCGCCCCGCAACGACAGCCATGTGCCGCCGCCTGTGTACCGCCAGCCAAGCCGCCCTTCGTCATCCATCGCAAAAAGCTTGAGCCAGCCGTTATCAAACAGAGCAGCCACACCAGCGTGACGCCTTAGGACCTCGGTCATTGCCTCGCGCGGGGCTTCGATCGCAACCGACAACCGCAACGGATCGTGCATGAACCCCTCACCGTCATGTACCGATTGCCACGGCAACCCACCGCGCAGCACGCCACCGTTGCCTTCGACCACGCCAATCCCGCCAGTCACATTGTGCAGCAGCTTGTTCCCAGCACCAAATGCATCCGGCGCGACGGACGATCCGTAATATTGCAAACTGATCCAGCTTGCCACGACAACGGGCGCAGTCAGGATCAATTCAAGAACCTGAAAGTTCTTGTCCTGCCGCCAGTCATAGCTGTGCAGGAACGACCGCCCGCTCAGGCTCCGGCCAGTGGTCCGCGACCGGGGCGCCGCGATGAAGGCCGAACAGCCCGCGAGCCCCCATTCTGGCCGGGTCTCCGACCAGTTCTTAGCCCGTTCCATAACCGCTGCCTGATCTGTGGCCCGAGGCAACCGAGCGGACCGCTCCGTCCGCGTCACCTTGGCCGCCATCGACAACGCCTGCTTGAGTGATGCAATCGTCGCGCCCTGTGTATGTCCCGCCGGAAGATCATCTTCATAGAGCCGCACTTCATCCGTCACCGTGTCATGCAGACCGGCAAGGAACACTGTGTCAACAGGCACTTCAATGCCCTTCGCAGTAAGCCCTGCCCGCACATCAGTGTCGTTTAGCAGCAGCGCAACCAAGCGCGCGTTTACGTCCCCGGCATGGCCGCCACAGGCACCGCATTGAAGTGCACTTGCGTGGGGATTATTAACCACGCCCGCCCCATGACCCGCCAGCAGGACAACCTTGGCAAAGCCAGATTTCATCGACATGGCCGACAGAATGGTCGCCGCCATGCCAATCCGATCCTCAACCGTCAGGCCGTCGGACAAGGCAGGCGCAGGACCGACGCCAAGGCTCGGGTGTTTCTGCGCAAGCGAATCCCGGACCAGTTTGCCAAGGTATAGAGGCCCGGTTGCCTCCACGAAGGCAAAGCTAGACACCGCCGCCAGCCGGAACCGGCCCCAAGCCCGCGTCACCCGCTTGGCCACACGGGTCAGCATATCGCTGTCCTGCGGGTCGGTCGCAGCCGAAGACGCACCCGGATTGATCAGAACCGGACCCCGCGTCTCAAGCACGTCCGACGCAAACCCGTAATGCGCCGCCGCGATGCCGAAGAAGCCCGCAAAACCGATTGTTTCGATCCCGTCGCCCGAGGCCTCCAGCGCCCGCCGGAACACTTCGGACCGCACGTCGATGCAGAACGCGGCTTGCACCTTCGGCGCATCGCCTTTGGCCGACACCGGCTGCGCCAACGTGTCGTCCAGCGCCCGCGCCGCCTCATGATCCGCTGCCGCCTGCAGGGCCGCGTCAATCAGATCGTCCTCGCTCGGAACAATGGGCAGCGCGTGCTCTTGAAGCACCCTTTCCCACGCACACCCGATCTTGTCCTTGTACCGCGCCAGAAGCGCCGCCTCAAAGACCAGCTTGGCGGTCAATAGGTCGGTGATGTCATTGTTGCCCTCGCCCTTCAGGTTCGCACGGAATGCCTCGCCGGAAGCAAACTGCGCCCAGCCCCCCAGCCGCATCAACAGCGTGTGGAAGTAGCTTTCGCAGGCATCCGCCGTAATGCCCATGTCCTCGGCGCATTTGGTCAAAGCCCCCCGTGCCGACATCGACATACCAGCGACTCGCGAGGCAAACCCGGTCAAACCGAAAATCTCAGGCGTCAGATCGCGCTGAGCAAAAGACCGCCACGACAGCCACGCCCGTGTCTTGGGCGCAGGCCACAGGGCCTGTCCGGTGTCATAATGGCCACCCGCCCAGTGACCGATCCGTTCGGCCACGAAGTCAGGCCAGTTGATATCCGACACCTCTTCGGCCAAATCAGCCAGCGTCGGCAGGGTTTCGGGTGCAGCCACGGTCTTGTCCATCGCCACGATCAGGTCGTCGACAGACGCGCTCAGTTCAGGCACCTCGGCCAGACCGGCCTCTAGGTCCGCCACGCTCAACTCACCCGCCGTGAATTTCGCCTTGAAATGCGCCCGCTCTGGCACTGTCCGTACCCCAGCCACTCGCGCCAGACGCGCAGCGGCCATCTGCAAAGGTTCGCCCGCCTGCCCCACGTAAGGATTCACAGCCACCGTCGCCTCGAGCGACCAGAGCGGCGGGATGTGCGCGGCGGCGTTCTTGGCGCCTGCCATGATCTCAAGCGCCGGACCCGAGAACCGTTCAACCATTGTCAGCATGTCTTGATCTCCTATCCTGTTCATTACCGTGACCGAGCGGCCCAGCCGCCGGTCAGCCGGTCAAACACCGCGTTGAGGTAAAATCCGTTTGAAAGGTGCACCCGAAGCCCTTGGGCGGCCGGATGGCTGGCCCAGTTCGGGAAGGTCGCCTGCGCAAGCGCAACTGTCCCAAAGCTCAGGATGGTCAACACCATCAGCGCCCATTGCAGCGGACCGGGGGCCGGGGTTGCGGGCAGCGCGCCTGTGGTCAGCCAGATCGCGATGGATTGCAGCGCGAAGTAGCTGAATGTGGTCGCTACTGAATAGACCACCATGCGCCGGGTCAGAACCTCGGGCGCGTGATCCGCCAAACCTTGCGCCAGCAGATAGGCCACCCCCATCACCAGCACTGCCCCCAACGCGATGGCCTGCGCCGACTTGCCGTCAATGCCCAGAAGCAGACCCAGCGTGCCGTAGATCGCCAGCGCAATGGCAAACGCCTTGACCACAGCTTTGCCATTCGGGATCGCCACTGGACCGGGCCGCCGGATCGACGCCACCTGCGCCACGGCTCCACCCGAGGCAAGGAACGCATGCGCCTTGTAAAGCGAGTGCGCCACGATGTGCAGCAGCGCCAGCGGGAACAGTGCCAGACCACACTGAAGGATCATGAACCCCATCTGCGCGACCGTGGACCACGCGAGCGACGTCTTGACCGACGGCTGGGTCAGCATCACCAACCCGCCAAACAGCGCCGAGAACCCGCCGAGGATCACCAGCACCGACAGCACGCCGGGGGCCAGCAGCATCACATCGGCAAACCGGATCAACAGAAAACCGCCCGCGTTCACCACACCAGCGTGCAGCAAGGCCGACACCGGCGTCGGCGCTTCCATCACTTCGGTCAACCAGCCGTGGGTCGGCACCTGTGCCGATTTGAACAGCGCCGAAATCGCCAGTAGACCTGCCGCAAGGATCGCAGCCCCACCGCCCTCACCTGCCCGCGCAGCTTCGATGATGGTGTGGATGTCCGCCGTGCCATAGGCCGCCGCCAGCGCAAACGCGCCAAGGATCAGGCCACCGTCAGACGCCATCGAACACAACGCCTTCTTCCGCGCGGCCCGCTGTGCGGCCGCCCGCTCCGGGTAGGTCAGCAGCAGCCGGTTGACGCAAACTCCGACCGCACCCCAGCCGATAATCAGCTGGATCAGGTTGCCCGCCGTCACCAATAATAGAACCGATGCCAGACCAAGGCTCAGCCAACCCAGAAACCGCGTCTGGTTCGCCTCCCCATCGGTGTAAGTCACTGCAAACCGCATCACGACCCAGCCGATAAAGCTCACCAGTATCAGCATTGTCACGCTCACCGCGTCGATCCGGGCGGCAAGCCCCATCTCTGCCGCGCCGATCAACGGGCTGGTGGCTGATCCGCTGGCGACCAACAACCCCAGCGACCCCAGCGACACCACCATTGCAGCCAATCCCGCGTACTCCCCCAGACGAAGCTGGGCAGATCCGCGCGGCATTTCGCGGCGCACATAGACGAACCCGATGATGACGAAAACGGCAGGTGCCAAAAGCGGCAAGGCGGTGATCATGATACGGTCTCCTTTTGAAGTCGTGATCTTGAACAGCGACCTAACGCGCAGCTTTGGTTAATAAAAATACATTGTTTGAAGATATTCGTTCACTTAAATAGAATGAATGTCAGATCTCAATTACCACCACTTGCGCTATTTCTGGGCCGTGGCCCATGACGGAAACCTTACCCGGACAGCCGAACGGCTGAACCTGTCACAATCGGCTTTATCCACTCAAATCAAACGGTTGGAGGAAAGGATAGGTCAAACACTGTTTGAACGCCGCGGCCGCGCCCTACACCTGACCGAAGCTGGCCGTATCACGTTGGATCATGCAGACACGATTTTTGCAGCGGGCGAAGAACTGCTCGACACTCTACGCGAAACGGCGCGGCCTGCTCGCGCCTTGCGGGTCGGAGCACTCTCCACCCTGTCGCGCAACTTTCAGATAACCTTCCTGGAACCGGTACTGGGCCGCCCCGATGTCGAAGTTATCCTGCGTTCTGGCAGCGCCGCCGAGCTGTTCACCGCGCTGGATGCGCTGAACCTCGACGTGGTGCTGACCAACACGCCCCCCGCACGCGACGCGATCAGCCCGTATCTGACGCAGAAGCTCGCCGATCAGACGGTTGGTCTTTTCGGCACACCCGACCGGGTGCGCGGCAATCGGCCATTCGAAGATCTTGTGGCAGAACACCCGCTGATCCTGCCCACCCGAGACACGCAAATCCGCAACGCCTTCGACACTCTTTTAGCGCGGGTTCAGGACAAACCCACTATCGCAGCCGAAGTCGATGACATGGCCATGATCCGCCTTCTCGCTTTGCGCGGCACCGGTCTGGCTGTGGTGCCACCGATCGTCGTACAGGACGAGCTCGCACGCGGCGATCTTGTGCAGGCAGCAATGCTTGACCTGCACGAACTGTTCTACGCGGTCACGCTGAACCGCCGCTATCCGAACCCACTGCTGACCGAATTGCTCGCGACCGCAACGCGTTAGGGAATGATCTCGAACTTGGTCACATCGACCATCCCTCGGTCGGTGATCTTGAGTGCTGGAATGACCGGAAGTGCAAGGAAAGCCAGTTGTAAAAACGGCTCATTGAGAGTGACGCCAAGGCTTTTCGCCGCTGCTCGGAGATCAACCAGCCGATCGTGCACCTCTTCAAACGATTCAAGGCTCATCAACCCGGCAACGGGTAAGGCCAATTCGGCCAGTACGTCGCCCCCTGCCGCAACGACGAACCCGCCTTCGATCTCGGACAGCCGGTTCGCAGCCAGCGCCATGTCGGCGTAATCCACCCCCACACAAGCGATGTTGTGGTGATCGTGGCAGACGGTCGACGCGATCGCGCCGCGCTGCAACCCGAAACCACGCACGAACCCGGTGGCGATATTGCCATTCTTCCCATGTCGTTCAACCACCGCGATGCGAATGAGGTCGCGTGCCGGGTCGGGATGTTTGTCGCCGTCTTCAACCACAATGGTCTCGTGCAAATGTTCTGTGATGATCTTGCCTTCGACAATACCGATCACATCGGTCTCCGCCCGGTTGGCCTTGGCACGGAAATCCTCGGGCGTCAGGTGCGGCGCATGGACGGAACCGGTGCCAACGGGGTCGATTTTTGACCGCTTGGTAAAATTCTCTGCCGTGGCCTCTACCCCGGCACAGAACACCGTCTGCACATCACACGCGTCAAGCGACCCAACCGCCACGATATCCGCCCGTTTCCCCGGCGCGATGAGACCGCGGTCCTTGAGCCCGAACGCCTCGGCCCCTGACAGCGACGCCGCGCGATAGGCCGCCAGCGGTGGCGTGCCCAAGGCGATCAGTGTCCGGATCATGTAATCCAGATGCCCCTCCTCCGCGATGTCGAGCGGATTCCGATCATCGGTACACAGGCACATGTAGGGCGCGGTGCGTTCGGTCAGCAATGGTTGCAACGCATGCAAATCCTTTGACACCGATCCTTCGCGGATCAACACGCGCATGCCTTTTTGCAGCTTCTCGCGCGCCTCTTCGGCAGTCGTCGCTTCGTGCTCGGTGGAAATCCCCGCCGCGATATAAGCGTTAAGGTCCATTCCGCGCAGTTGAGGGCAATGGCCGTCGATATGGCCGCCCTCGAACAGATGCAGCTTTTCCATTACCTGAGGATCGCGGTGGATCACGCCCGGATAGTTCATAAATTCCGCCAGACCAATGCCCGACGGATGCCCCATGAGCGAAGCCAGATCGGCAGCAAGCAGCTCGGCTCCGGCGGTCTCCATATGTGTCGAGGGCACACAGGAGGACAATTGTACGCGGATGTCCATCAGCGTGTGGCCGCTCGCCTTCTGAAAATAGCGGATGCCTGCGGCGCCGATGACATTAGCGATTTCGTGTGGATCACAAATAGCTGTGGTGATCCCGTGCGGGGCGACGCAGCGGTCAAATTCATAAGGAGTGACCAAAGAGCTTTCGATGTGCAGATGCGTGTCGATAAAGCCTGGCACTAGGATGAGGCCTGTCATATCCCGGACCTCGGCCCCGTCGTATTGCCCACAGGTGCCAACAATCATGCCGTCACAGATGGCGACATCGCCGTCAAGCAGTTCACCGGTCACCAAATCGAGCGTCTTGGCGCCACGCAAAACCAGATCGGCGGGCGCATCGCCGCGTCCAACAGCAATGCGTCGGTCCAAAGGGCTGAAATCAGGCATGGGGTGTAACGCTCCTGTGGTTTTCTCCAAGTCTACGCGATGCGCGGCATGGCCACCAAGCCCCGTATGACCCCGATTGACGACTCAGCGCCCGAAATCTTGGCGATCTTTTGGGCGGCGATTAAAAAACAGGCCCTCAAAATTCGGCATACTGTGGCATACCGGATCAATATGTCACACCCTGAGCGCGAGTGCGCAGCCTGCTTCAGCCTGTCGCGGTTACCGCAAACAGTCGAATAAACACCAATTAGAACTTGTCTTGTTTTTGAGTACTTTACGTTGCGTCGCGTAAATTTGTTTACGTATTTTCCTTTCGCGCTGAAAAATATTTACAGCTAACCAACTGTTTTTTATTTGCTTATTTATTTGTTTTCACCATCGCGTATGATCCATCCAATCCGCGATAACACGTCTGTGATCGCAGTCTGAAGCGCCCGAAGGGGATCGGGCGGCGCGAGGGGAGACCAAAGCCATGAATGATCAAGTCACCACCAAAGATGGAATGGGCGTATATCCGCCATCCGCTGAAACAGTATCTCGGGCCCATATTGATGCGGCTGGGTACGAAGAGATGTATGCGCGTTCGGTGTCCGATCCTGACGGGTTCTGGGCGGAACA